>JAWWPV010000080.1:0-3019 GCA_033854775.1 Trebonia sp. | reverse complement strand
ACGCCGGCGTTGGTGAGCACCGTCCGCGGGTCCTCGCCGTCGGGACGCTCGAAGGTGCCGTACTGGAAGTGCTCGCGGACGAAGGCCGCGTCCGGCGTGCCGGTGTCGACCATGATCGGGTGCTCGCCGCCGATGATCACGAACATGATCATCGGAAGCCGCTGGTACTTGCCCCAGCCTCGCTGGTAGGTGATCGCGGCCTGATGCGCCTGGGGTACAAGACCCGACGGCAGTGCCAGAATCTGCAAACCCACCATGTCCGCCTGCCTTCCCGTAGCCGAGCCAGCCGAGCCAACATGGCAGCGTAAATCCAGGTTCATCTGGAGGTCAATACCTCCGGACAACCACCTGGAGGCAGCGGGGCCGCCGGGGCGGGCGCATGCGCTGCCGCGCGCGTAGCGGTAACGTTCACACATGACCTCCACCACTGTCGCGCCATTCGGCCGGCTGATGACGGCCATGATCACTCCGATGACCCCGGACGGCGCGGTCGACTACGACGGCGCGGCCAAGCTGGCCGCCCATCTCGTAACCGACATGCGCAACGAGGGTCTCGTCGTCAACGGCACCACCGGTGAGGCGCCGACGACGACGGACGAGGAGAAAGCCCGCCTGGTCAGGGTGGTCCGTGAGGCGGTGGGCGACCGGGTAACGGTCCTCGCCGGGGTCGGGACGAACATCACCGCGCACAGCGTCGAGCTCGCCAGGCAGGCGGAGAAGGCCGGCGCGCACGGCCTGCTGGTCGTCACCCCGTACTACAACAAGCCCGCGCAGGACGCCCTGGCCGCGCACTTCACCGCGATCGCCAACGCGACGGCCCTGCCGGCCCTGATCTACGACATCCCCAGCAGGACCGGGACGGCCGTGGCGACCGAGACCCTGCTCAGGCTCGCGGAGCACCCGAGGATCGTGGGCGTCAAGGACGCCAAGGGCGACCTGGCGGCGACCTCTCGGGTCCTGTCCCGCTCCGGCCTCGCCTATTACTCAGGCGACGACCCGATGAACCTGCCCCTGTGGTCGATCGGCGCGGTCGGCTGCGTCAGCGTCACCGGGCACGTCGTCGGTGACCGCATCCACGCGATGCTCGAGGCGTTTACCGCCGGCCGGAACGCCGAGGCGGCGAGGCTGCACCTCTCCATGCTGCCGGTCAACGTCGGCCTGTTCCGCAACCAGGCGGCGGTCATGACCAAGGCCGCGATGGACCTGCTCGGCCTGCCCGGCGGGGGAGTGCGCGGCCCGCTGCTCCCGGCGAGCGACGCCGAGCGGCAAACGCTAATCCAAGACCTGACCGACGGCGGCGTAAGGCTGCCAGATACTGCCGCTAACGGAGCTGCCCGGTGAGCTTTCCCCATCCTGACCTGACCCCGCCGCCGGCGCTGCCGAGCAACGGCCTGCGCGTTATCGCACTCGGCGGGCTCGGTGAGATCGGCCGGAACATGACCGTCTTCGAGTACCTCGGGCGGCTGCTCATCGTCGACTGCGGCGTCCTGTTCCCCGAGCCGGACCAGCCTGGTGTCGACTTGATCCTGCCGGACTTCCGCTACCTGGAAGACCGGCTCGACGACGTCGAGGCGCTCGTCCTCACGCACGCCCACGAGGACCACATCGGCGCGGTGCCCTACCTGCTGCGCGAGCGCCGTGACATCCCCCTGGTCGGGTCCAAGCTGACGCTTGCCCTGGTGAAGTCCAAGCTCACCGAGCACCGCCTGACTCCGGAAGTAATGGAGGTCAAGGAGGGAACCGAGCACACGTTCGGACCCTTCGACCTTGAATTCTTCGCGGTGAACCACTCGATCCCCGATGCGCTCGCCGTGGCGATCAAGACCCCGGCCGGCGTCGTGCTGCACACCGGCGACTTCAAGATGGACCAGCTGCCGCTCGACGGGCGGCTGACCGACCTGGCCGGGTTCGCGCGGCTCGGCGGCGAGGGCGTCGACCTGCTGCTCTCCGACTCGACCAACGCCGAGGTCCCCGGCATCGTCCGGTCGGAGCGGGACATCGCGCCGGTGCTCGATGAGGTATTCGCCAACGCCGACAAGCGGATCATCGTGGCGTGCTTCGCCTCGCACGTCCACCGCGTGCAGCAGGTCCTCGACACGGCGGCCAAGCACCGGCGCAGGGTGGCCTTCGTCGGCCGGTCCATGGTCCGCAACATGGGCGTCGCGCGCGACCTCGGCTACCTGCACGTGCCCGGCGGGCTGCTCATCGACCTGCGCGACGCCGAGGAGATGCCGCCAGGCGAGGTCGTGCTGATCTCCACCGGCTCGCAGGGCGAGCCGATGTCCGCGCTGTCCCGCATGGCGGGCCGCGACCACCCGATCCGCATCGCGACGGGCGACACGGTCATCCTGGCGTCGTCACTCATCCCCGGTAACGAGACCGCCGTCTACAAGGTGATCAACGGGCTGACCAGGCTCGGCGCGCGGGTCGTGCACAAGGAGTCGGCGCTGGTCCACGTCAGCGGGCACGCACCGGCGGGCGAGCTGCTTTACCTGCTCAACTTGGTCAAGCCGCGCAACGTCATGCCGGTGCACGGCGAGTGGCGGCACCTGAAGGCGCACGCGCGGCTGGCGTCGCTCACCGGGGTGCCCGAGGACCGGATCGTGATCGCCGAGGACGGCGTGGTCGTCGACCTGGTCGACGGGAAGGTCGGCATCACCGGCGCGGTGGACTGCGGCTACGTCTACGTGGACGGGCTCACCGTGGGCGAGGTGACCGAGGCCCAGCTGAAGGACCGGCGCATCCTCGGCGACGAGGGGTTCATCTCGGTGATCATGGTCCTCGACTCGTCGACCGGCAAGATGGTCGGCGGCCCCGAGATCCACACCAGGGGCTCGGGGATCGACAACGCGGCGTTCTCCTCCGACGTCCTCCCCAGGCTGCTGGACGCGCTCGAGCGGGCCGCCGCCGAGGGCGTCACCGACACCCACGCCCTCCGCCAGCTGTCCAGGCGGGTGATCGGCAAGTGGGTCAGCGACAACTACCGCCGCCGCCCCATGATCATCCCGGTCGTCGTCGA
>JAWWPV010000079.1:0-4335 GCA_033854775.1 Trebonia sp. | reverse complement strand
ACTGTCGTAGGTGCTGTCCTGGCTGACGATCGTCGCGGATGCCCCGTTAGCCGGGATCGCGGTCATGTCAACCACAGCCGAAACCGTGAAGCTGCTACCCGGTGCGGTGTCGAGGACGGGGCCGGATGTCACGATATCGCTGGCAGTGCCGTTAAAGGCGGCGCAGCTTCCATATTGCGGGATACACCAGTTGATGTTCGAGGCGGTGGCCGGGTGTACGCCCATGGTGTCCAGCGCGGTTGTCCCTGTCCGATCGTTCAGGGGCCACCAGCTGACCGGCTCCGGCACCGATGCCGTCGCGGACCCGGCGGACCGCCGTGGTGATGCCGTCGCGGACCCGGCGGACCGCTGTGGTGCCGTTGAGCTTCCAGCCAGCGCAGTGTTTGCTGTGGCGGTGGGCGCTGCCCGATGCGTGCTCGCGGCCTTGTGGGATGCGGCGTGGGATGCGGCCGATGCGCTGGCAATGGGTGCCACCTTCCCGGCCCCGGCGGCTGGTGAGGCCGACGACGTCTCGGCCGCCCTGTTGAGCCGCGTCCCGCCGCCTGAAAGCATCGCTGCGGCCACCGCCGCCACCACGACGACGATGACCGCAGAGGTGCCGCCAAGAACCCACGGGGACTTCCACTGCAACCTTCGGCGGGGAGTGCCGGGAGAAGTTCGGCGGGGAGTGCCGGGAGAAGTTCGGCGGGGAGTGCCGGGAGAAGCACTGTATCGGATGTCAGGAAGGAACCCGCTCGAGAGCACACCGCCACCTGCGGTGAACTTCCAGGTGGCTACCGGTGCGGTGCCCTTGATGAGGATCCACGCGGTCGTGGCCGAGGCGAAGAGAGCCCGAAGCGCGGCGGTCTGAGAGCGCGACGGGGGTTCTTCGAACACGATGAGCGCTCGTTCGCCGGCGTCGAGATCCGCGAGGAGATTCTCGGCGATTTCGAGATTCGGTTCGCTTCGTGCATTGATGCGCGCGACGCGTACGGTCGCCGACCAGGGATTAGTGGTCAGCTCCGTGCCCCAGGCCTCGACGATTCCGTCAACCGCGCCTTTCGGCCCATCGACCGAGATCGGGCCGCCCGCCTGATCGAGGTCCAGTAGTACCTGGCCGTCGTCCGACGCTCCGAGCATCACCAGCCCGGCGAAGGAGTGGCCGTCGGTATCGCGGACGTTTGACGCCTGCAGCGCCGCCAGTTGCGCGCTCCACGTCCGCCCGTCGCTCGACGCCGTCCACCCCGCCGGGGCCTTAGCCGACGGCTTCGACACGGTGACCCTGACTGACGCGGCGTCTACCGTGACGAGGTAGACGCCGGGGAACGCGATGCCTTCGTCGTCGCACGCGGTTGTCAGGGCCTTGAGAGCACGATCGATGGTCCAGGCCGCGGACCGGTCGACCGCCATCGTCGGCGCGGCATTCTGCGCGGCGGCCTTCTTGCGACGCCGACGAAACACGACCGCGACGATGGCCGCAGCGGACGACTCAGACGCTGGCAGTGTCGGACTGCTCCCATTTTGAGGCGTCGTTGGGGTAGCCGAGGCGACAACCTTGCTGCTGCGCACGTAGTACTTGACCGAGCCCGTGGGCTGCACCGTGGGTTGCGCCGAGTTCGCCGCAACTCGGTTCTGCGACTGTACCGCCGCGACAGCGCGATCGTTTCCGGCCGATTGCCAGCTGACCACGCCGACTATGGACAGACAGATCAGTACGGCAATGGCAAGTCTGCACGCGACACGGCGCGCGGAAGCTCCTTCGTGGGTCACACTCTTCTCCTCCGCTGGCTGATGATGGGGCAGGAGCGCCGCCGCACCCGGCGGATATCGGATCTGGTGCCGTCATCAGCGCGACGCTGCCGTCGCATTCTCACGTCTTCGCTGGTAGTACTCAAATGGGGCGCATTTAGGATCCGGGTGCGGGGGCAAATGGGTCCGCCGCCGGGGCGCGATTCCCGTACCGGGACAAGAGGCGTAGCCCACCGTAACCGGCGTGAACCGAACTGTGCCTGGCCGACGCCCGCTGGATGCTGCCCGATGCCCCGTACACGCTCGGATGCGCGTCTTCAGGATGTTGAGGCGGATATCACCGACATCAAAATAAGATCACGCCCTTTAACAAGATGCACCACTTTGCAACACGATTCTGACGGCGAGACTTTACCATGTGTGGGGCAACTTGGCGCGATATGTCTGGCAAGTTGGCGCGATGGAGACGGTGTTCGGCGGGATGCGCGCCCCGTCCACTGGCCATGCGACGATCCTAGGGGCCACAACGGGCCCGCACAGGCCGGTGTACCGCCGAGTGAAGAGGAGAACTGTCGTGCGCGTCGTTAGTCTCGGCCGGACGTCCATCGAGATCAGCGAGTTCATCTTCGGCGCGGGCGGGATCGGCGGCGTCGGGAGCTCGCCCGCGACCCGCGGCCAGGGCATCACACACGACCAGGGGCTGGACCGGCTGGACGAGGCCCGCGCGCTGGGCATCACGGTCATCGACACCGCGGACGCCTACGCCGGCGGCGCGAGCGAGCAGGCCGTGGGTGAGTGGCACCGTACGCGCCAGCCGCAGGACGTCCTGCTGCAGAGCAAGGTGGGCGGCGGCGTGACCGATTCTGGCAACCGGCGCGCCAACCTGTCCCGAGAGCACATCGACCGGCAGCTAGCACGCAGTATTCAGCGACTCGGCCGGGTCGACCTCTACCTGTCCCACGTCCCGGATCCGCAGACCCCGCTCGCCGAGACACTCGAGGCGTTCGCCGCCGCCCGGGACGCCGGCCTGATCCGCGCGTTCGGTATGAGCAACGTGGACGCGGCCATGCTCGAGCAGCTGCTGCTCACGGCGGACAGGACCGGCCTGCCCCGCCCGGAGTGGATCCAGAACGGCCTGAGCCTGCTGAACCGAGGCGACGAGAAAGACCTGCTGCCGCTGCTGACCAGCGAGGGCATTGGCTACACGCCGTTCTCCGCGCTGGCCGGCGGGGTCCTGTCGGACCGGTACCTGGACGGCGCGGGGGTTGAGCCGGGCAGCCGCATCGCCGTCGCGGGCTCTCTCTACTACCGCGGCATGTACACCGCGGGCAACCTGGCCCGTGTGGCAGCGCTCCGCGACTTCGCGCGCGACCGCGGCCTGAGCGTCGCCGGGATGGCACTGGCCTGGCTCCGAGCGCACCCGGCGGTCACCGCCCCGATCATCTCGCCCAGCCAGCCCGGCCAGTGGCAGGCCGTCCGCGAGGCGCTCAACCAGGACCTCAGCCAGGAAGACTTCGCCCGGGTCGGGGCCATTTTCAACTAGTAGGCGGCGGCCGGGTGGCCGTTGGCAGCTGCTATAGCGTCCGGGGAACCTCGACTTCGCGCAGAACCGCATCGGCTCGGCCTGGTGCGGGCCCGGCGTCCTTCCCCAGGTCAACAGCCGTGACAGAGATTTCGGTACCCACAAGCTCATCGCCGGCTACAACCTGCTCTATGGCCGGAAGCCGACCTGACGCGTATCGTGATGCGCAAGAACTGGCCGGAGGAAGCGATGTTCGACACCACTATCGCCGGCAGCCTGCCGAAGCCGACCTGGCTCGCGGAGCCGAACCGCCTGTGGGCGCCCTGGCGGCTCACAGGCGCTGAGCTCGAAGGCGCCAAGCGCGACGCTACCCTGCTCGCACTCAAGCTGCAGGAGGATTGCGGCATCGACGTCGTGACCGACGGCGAGCAGTCTCGGCAGCACTTCGTGCACGGCTTCGTCGAGTTCGTCGAGGGCATCGACTTCGCCCACAAGATCGAGATCGGTATCCGCGCCGACCGCTACAAGGCGGTCGTACCGCAGGTCACCGGCGAGCTTCGCCTCAAGGGCCGCGTGCACGCGACCGAGGCGCAACTCGCGCGCGCCCATACCAGGCGCAAGCTCAAGATCACCCTCCCCGGCCCGATGACCATCGTCGACACCGTGGCGGACGCCCATTACGGCGACCGGGTGAAGATGGCGATGGCGTTCGCCGGCCTCCTAAACGCTGAGGCGCGCGCGCTCGCCGCCGACGGCGTCGACGTGATCCAGTTCGACGAGCCGACCTTCAACGTCTACATGGCGGCGGTCAAGGACTGGGGCATCGAGGCGCTGGACCGCGCGATCGAGGGAGTCGGCTGCACCACCGCGGTCCACATCTGCTATGGCTATGGCATCAAGGCCAATATCGACTGGCAGGCGACGCTCGGCGGCGAATGGCGCCAGTACGCGGAGATCTTTCCAGCGCTGGCGCGGAGCCGCATCGGCCAGGTCTCGGTCGAGTGCCGCAATTCGCACGTGCCGATGAGCCTGCTGAAGCTCCTCGACGGCAAGGACGTTCAGGTCGGCGTGATCGATGTCGCCAC
>JAWWPV010000078.1:0-3248 GCA_033854775.1 Trebonia sp. | reverse complement strand
TCGAGGTAGGCGGTCGCGGTGCTCTGCCGCCGACCGTCGACGATCAGGAGGTCATGGCTGCTTGCGCCGCGCAGTTGCTCGCCGTTCAGGTCGGCGGTGAGCGGATGTCCGGCCTGCTGGGCCGCGGCCAGGTACGCCTGCGACAGCGGGTGTAGCTGCGCGGCCGGCGCCGGTCGCAGCGGTCCGCTGGTGCCGCGGTAGCGCGGGTCACCGTGTGGTACCGATTCGGACCGTTTGAAGTACGGCAGCACGGACTCGTAGTCCCAGCCCGTGCAGCCCTGGAAGGCCCACGCGTCGAAGTCGCGACGGTCGCCGCGCAGAAACGCCATGGCGTTCGTACTGCCTGAACCGCCTACTGTCCGGCCACGAGGAATGTCGTGCACGTGCCCGGTCCTGGCCTGCGGAACGGTCTCGAATGCCCAGTCGACATCGGTCTTGTAGAGCGCGGGCCACGTGTGCGTGGTGGAGATCCGTTCGCTGTTGTCGGCAACTCCGGCCTCGACCAGCAGCACCCGCCGGCTCGGATCCGCACTCAGGCGCGCCGCCACCACGCAGCCGGCGGTGCCGGCGCCGATGACGATGTAGTCAAAGACGCGATCCTCGATCACAACGAGACCACCACGGTCTTGGTTTCCAGGTACTCCTCGAGGGTTTCCCGGCAGGTCTCGCGGCCCCAGCCCGATTCCTTCGTCCCGCCGAACGGCAGCGCCGAGTCAGCGGCCTGGTAGCAGTTGACCCATACCTGGCCGGATTCGATCGCTGCTGCCATCCGGTGAGCGCGGGAGATGTCCCTGGTCCAGACCGCGGCACCGAGCCCGAATCGCGTGTTATTGGCCAGGGCCAGCACTTCGTCCTCGGTGTCGAACGGAACCGCGCAAACGACGGGACCGAAGATCTCCTCGTGCATGATGCGTGAATCGGGCTTGGCGTTCACCAGGACGGTGGGTTCAGCGAAGTAAGCAAAGGCGGCGCCAGCGGCTGCGACAGCGCGATCGACATCGGCCGCGTCGCCGTCGGGAACCTCCACGATCATGCGGCCGTCAGCCGGGTCGTACACCGGGAGCGTCCTGCCGCTGATCGCGCTGACCCAGTCTCCGCCGATGAGCATCTTCTGCGCTAGACGTATGTCGTCCCAGACCGTGGGAGCGAACTGCACTTGACTCATGTCCATCCCGTCGTTCAAGGGTTACCGGAAAATGCGCCCGGTCGGGTAACGCGTCATCGTCCCGTAATGCGCATGCTGATGCTCTTGACGTGGGAGTAGTGGTTCAGCGCCTCGATGCCCTTCTCCCGGCCGTAGCCACTGTGCTTGTATCCGCCAAACGGCATCTGCACCGACTGTGTTGACCACGAGTTGATGTAGACCTGGCCGGCCTCGATCGCCTCGGCTACCCGGATGGCCCGCGACATGTCCGCGGTGAAGACGCCGCCCACCAGTCCGAAGTCAGAGTCGTTGGCCAGCTCCACCGCTTCCTCCTCGGTGTCGAACGGGATGACGACGAGCACCGGGCCGAAGATTTCCTCCCGTGCGATGCGCATGTCGTTGCGTACGCCGGTGTAGACCGTGGGCTCCACATAGAAGCCGCCCATGAGCGCAGGATCATGGGCCAGCGTGCCGCCGATCTCGGCCCGGGCACCCTCCTCGGCGGCGATTTTGAAGTACCTCTGCACCGTCTCAAACTGGTCGTGAGTGATCAGCGGACCTACGTCGCGTCCGGGCCGCAGCCGGTGCGTGGCGGTCACTACCGCTTCGACGAAGCGATCCTGCACTGGTCGCTGCACCAGCAGGCGCGTGCCGGACGAGCAGACCTGGCCGGCATTGGTCGCGTAGGCCCGCACCGCCTCGGTCGCTGCGAAGTCCAGGTCGGCGTCAGCGAAGACGATGTTGGCCGACTTCCCGCCGAGCTCGAGAGTCAGCGGCAGGATGCGATCCGCGGCGATGTGGCCGATCTCCCGACCGACCCGCACCGACCCGGTGAACGCGACCTTGCGCACCAGGGCGTGCTGGACGATGGCGGTTCCGACTTCCGGCCCGCGGCCCAGGACGACGTTCAGCACACCGGGCGGCAGCCCTTCCTCCGCCGCCATCCGAGCGAGCTCCACGGTCGTGCGGGAAGTGGCCTCGGCTGGCTTGGCCACCACGGTATTGCCGGCGGCCAGCGCTGGGGCGCACGCCCGGGCGGCCTGGTTGAGCGGCAGGTTCCAGGGGGTGATCACGCCGACCACGCCGAGCGGTTCACGCAGCGTGTAGACGTGCAGGTTGGGCTGGATGTCGAGCACCTCGCCGGCCGGCAGGTTGACGAGGGCGGCATAGAACTCGAAGTACTCGGCGGCGCCGCGGATCTCCGCGGCGGACAGAGCCAGCGGCTTTCCGGTATCAGCAGTCTCCATCTTGGCCAGCACATCGAGCTCGGCCAGCAGGCGTCGACCGATGGCGGCGAGGATACGGCCGCGGTCCAGCGACCCCAGGTGCCGCCATGACGTACGGGCGCGGTGCGCGGCCTGGACCGCACGGTCTACGTCGGCCGCGGTGCCCACGCCCACCTGGGTGCCTGGTCCGCCGGTCGAGGGGTCGGTGCCGGTACGGGTGGTTCCGTCCCAGGACGCAACGGACTCGCCGTCGATCCAGTGCAACAGCGGCTCGCTCATCGCGGCACACCTGCCGGGGGTACCTGCTGCGCCGCTCCCAGCAGGGTGTACATCTGAGTGTGGTCGGTGGCCGGGCTCACCTCGCCGGCGATGCGGCGCCACTGGTCCGCCACGTGATCGGCGACCTCAACCGGACGGTCGAGGGCCCGGGCGAGGCCGATGGCGAGGCCGACGTCCTTGGCCATCAGCTGCAGCGAGAATCCGGAGTCGAAGCTCCCGCTGGTCATGAACTGGGCCACCTTGTTCTCGCTGGTGTTGCTGCGACCGGAGGAGCTGTTCAATACCTTCGTCATCGTGTCCGCGCTGATCCCGAAATACTCGGCGAGTACGAGAGCTTCGACGGTGACCGAGATGGTCGCCGCCGACACCAGGTTGTTCAGCGCCTTAGCCGCGTGACCCGACCCGATGTCGCCGACCCGGATGATCGTTGCGGCCATGGCGCTGAGCAAGGGCGTCGCCCGCGTCAGGTCGTCCTCAGAACCCCCCGCGAGAACCGACAACGTGGCCGCTCTGGCTCCGCGTACACCGCCTGAGACTGGAGCGTCGAGCATCGACAAACCCCTGGCCTGCAGACGTGCTGCCAGCCTGCGGGTGCGCAG
>JAWWPV010000077.1:0-3757 GCA_033854775.1 Trebonia sp. | reverse complement strand
ACCCTCGGCCCTCCCGCGCTCGCCATGGACGAGGCGTGACCACGCGCCGCGGCTAACGGGAGGCCCTGGTAATGGTTACCGCCGTGCTTTATCAGAAGTTGAGGCCGCCGGTGGCCTGGATGTTCTGGCCGGTTATCCACCGTGCTCCGGGGCTGGCCAGGAAGGCAACCACGTCCGCGATGTCGACGGGCGTGCCCAGGCGGCCCAGGGGGGTTTGCGCCGCGGCCTGCTCCAGCGATTCCGGGGAATTAGAGGCGCGCAGCAGGTCGTGTCGGTCGCGCCGCCGGTCGCTGCACACGGCTCTCGCCTCGCCCGCACCTGAACGGTGCCATGTCCCAATCATGAATGCCGTTTAGGCTATTTTCCTCATTGACCCTAAAATTACCAAGAGAAACTGCAGCCCCTGTGGTCACGCACGCGGCAGGGCCGGCGCCGCCTCTCGCCCGGCCTCGCCCGCCGGAATACGGGGAAAATGTCGCCGGCCAATGAAGCGTCATGGCCAGCTACGTATACACCTCGACGGACCTGACACTGCACGTCACCTTGTTACCCGGGAAGATGTCTCCGACGTCGGACTCTACACCATAGATATACGCTGCCTGGCCGGGCTGGACGTTGTCGGCCACTAGGTAATCTATGTGTTCTACTGAGCCGTGCTCGTCGATGAACCACACCTCTACACTGACGGTCCCAGACAGCCTCGTCGTGTTCGTGACTTCACCCTGAAACAACGCTGCCGACTGCCCCGCCGATGATTTCCCTATGCGGCACATGGTTACCTTGACGGGGGCCGGGTCACTCGACTCCTGCTGAGGTCCAAACGGATCGATACCCGACGAAGACGTGTCCGGACCTGCGCTCCGGACTGTATTTCCCGGTGGTGCACTTGTAGTCGCGGACGAACTGCATCCGGTAGCCGCCGCAAGCGCCAGTACCGCTCCAGCAATAACTAGTGCCAGCTTCACTGTGTCGCTTCCTGACATCTCAACGGTGCTGTCTGCAGCCCTGCGAAGCACTGTCCACATCGCAGCCATTAATGATGACTGTACGCTCATGAAATATGCCCAAGTATGTCTCCGGGAGAGGATGGTTGACGCGTACCGTACGCATCGGCCGCCCGCTAGATGACACTTAATACGGCGGCGCCGGGGCGCACGGGCTCCTGGGCATCTACCTGGCTCCGATCGCGCTGCTGGTCAGCACGCCCGTCTACAACCGCACCCGGAAAAATCAGCCCGGCCGGGCACCGGACGGGTCGCCGCCGTGGGCGCTCCCGCCCCGCTGGATGCCGATCGCCGCAGCGGCAGCAGGCGTGATCATCACGCTGCTCACCCTGGGCAGCATGAGCTTCCAGCCCGTGCCCGGCTGCCAAGCACCGGCTACCTGGCACCTCACTCGGCGCCCCTGGCCCAGTGCACGACCCTGGCCGGGGGATACCCGGTCCAGTACCTGAGCGCTATGCCCGCACTCAGCCTGAACACGGGGACCAAAGTCACCGCGGCTAACCTGGCCATGTTCGCCGATCCCGTCATCGGCAAGAGCGCAACTGCCGAGGATTTCCCGCACATAACCGAACGTCGGCCGCCCCGGCCTTCCTGCGGGTATTGCCGGGACGCTTCGGGATCCACGCCCACAGTGCTGCCGCGGCGGCGAAGCCGACCATGCCGCTGACGATGATGCCGGAGGCCAGCCCGGCGACGGCGGTGACTGCGGAGAGGATGACGGGTCCGATGCCTGACCCGGCATCGGCTAGCTCGCGCCAGATGCCGAGGAAAGTGGGGCGCCCGATCGCGGGGGAGGTGTCGGCGGCAAGGGTCATGACGATGCCGGAGCCAATGCCGTTGCCGAAGCCCATGATCATCGCTGTGAACGCGAGGGTTACGGCGCCATGGGTGAGAGGCATGAGGACGAAGGAGATGCCCATGATGATCACGCAAGGCACGGCGACCCAGCGGCGGCCGTAGACGTCCATGACCTTGCCCGCGGGATAAAAGGTCAGGGCGTCGATGGCTCCGGCGATGCCGTAGATGATTGAGTTCGCGGTGGGAGACAGCCCTATGTGCGCGGCCCACAGCGGGATGACCACCTGTCTCGTCTGCCTGATGGCCGACAGCAGCAGGACGCCCGTGCCCAGGGTGACGAAGGTGCGCCAGTACTGTTTCAGGATGCTCCACGAGGTCACCTGCGCGGCAGCCACCTTTTGCTGGTCGCTGATCTCGAGGTCAGGCACCCGGTAGACGATGACGCCAGCGGCGACGATCGCGGCGAGGCTGACGTAGTAGGCGCCTGGCAGCCCCCATAGTTCCATCGCGCCGGCGCCAAGGAAGGGGCCAAGGAACACGCCGATTCGCAAGGTACCGCCGAGCGTCGACAGTGCGCGGGCGCGCATGTGCGGCGGCACCATCTCGGTCAGGTATGACTGCCGTGCGAGGCCATAGACCGAGCTCGCTGCGCCGATGAGCAGTACCCCGAAGCCGTACGTCAGCAGCGACCCCACGCCGTGACCGAGGTCGATAAGGCAAACGGCCAGGCCGACAGCTGTTGCGATCGCAGCCACGATCATCGATTTCCGCTCGCCGATCCGGGTGGCGAGGATCCCTGAGGGTATGTTCGTCACGATCGAACCGATGCCGAGGAGCGCACCGATGAGGGCGGCGATCGAGGTGCTGGCACCGCGGCCGATGACGCTCAGCGTGATGACCGGCAGCATCGACCCTTCGGCTAGGCCGAACAGAGTCGCAGGACCATAGGCGGCAACCGCGATCGAACGGAGGCGAAACTCCTCGCTCACGTCAGCAACACATTTGGCACGATATCGCCAGGAATGCGAAAGAGCTTGGCCGGGTCAGGCCATGCGCTGGATTAGCCCGCCTGCCATCCGTCCTCGTGCGGCCGGGCCGCGAAAGGGGACCCGGGTCCGTAAGGTTCCCGCGTGAAGACGAACGTACCCAGGTCCAGGTACTCGGCCACACCGTTGGCGGCGGGGACCAGGCGGAGCATCTCACCGCTGTAGTAGCCGTCCAGCCCAGTCCAGGTTCTGTCGCCCGAAGCGCGGAAACGGGATCCGCGGCCAGGCCCGGAGGCCGGTGCCAGCTCCAGCATCTCGGGGGAGAGCACACGCAGCACGGTCGCACGCGGCCCCCAGTACCACAGGCCCGTGAGTGCGAGGAGTTCCGGGCCGATGCCGGGCTGCGGCTTCCAACGCTCCGGCAGTCCCGGCTCGCTCGACGCGACGATTTCGATAAGGTCGGCGGCTATCTCGCTGATCGTCGGCCCCGCGGTGGCGTTGGCGAGGGTGACCGCGCCGAGCCTGTCGCCCGGTGACACCCACAAGCTGGCGACGAACCCGGGCATCGACCCGCCGTGGCCGAACAGGGTCCGGTCCTCGCGCTCCAGGATCTGGATGCCGAAGCCGTATCCGCCCCCGCTCGAGGGCGGCGCGGCCTGAGTCCGCATCTCCTCCAGGGCCGCGGCGGGCAGCACCCGGTCATCGCCGTGGAGCAGGAACTCGGCGAACCGGCACAGGTCGTCGGCCGTCGACCACAGGTCCCCGGCTGGCCCCATGTGCCCGGTGTGCTCGGCCGGCTCGGGCAGCATCACATCGGCCCAGGGGTGGACGGCGAAGCCGCCCGCGTGCGGTTCCTGCGCCCGGAGCGTGGTCCGGGTCATGCCCAGGGGGATGAGGATCTCGCGGCGCACCGCTTCGTTCCAGCTGTCCCCGCGCAGTTGCCCCGCGACGGCGCCGAGCAGCGCGAAC
>JAWWPV010000076.1:0-13703 GCA_033854775.1 Trebonia sp. | reverse complement strand
CCGCCCTTGACGACCTCGATGACGGTGCCGGTGACGACGCCGTCCTCCTCCTTGATCCGCTCGATGGTGCCCCACGCGCGCTCGTACTGCGCCCGCTTCTTGGACAGGATGAGGCGGCCTTCCTTGTCCTCCTTCTGGAGAACAAGAGCCTCGATCTGCTCGCCGGTCTTGACGACATCGTGCGGGTCGACGTCGTGCTTGATCGACAGTTCCCGAGACGGGATGACGCCCTCGGTCTTGTAGCCGATATCGAGCAGGACCTCGTCTCGATCGACCTTGACGACGGTCCCCTCGACGATGTCGCCGTCGTTGAAGTACTTGATGGTTAGGTCGATCGCGGCGAGGAATGCCTCCTCAGACCCGATGTCGTTGACCGCTACCTTAGGGGTCTGGGTGGCTTGCGTGCTGCTCGTCATGAGTTGGTGGGCTCCGGATGCGGACAGGAATGAATGTTGCGCGCCGCGGACTCAAGCAGTGAACGCGCGGGACTTGCCCGGCTGCCCCCACAAGAGCAGGGTCGCGGCCACGGCACGCCCCGGCGGTCTCACAACCAGGCGGCCCGCTTCCGCGGGTCGGGTGGCGGCAACAAGACCGCACGAGGACACAGCGCAGAGTTCAGGGTATGTAGTTCTCGCTGGTTGGTCAATTAGGCCAGGCTACAACTCAGCCACAGCTCGAAAAACCTTGAACTCTTCTTTGCAAACGCTGAACGTTTCCCCGCTGTTCCGCCCGCGGGGGACGCCCCCCCTGCACCCCCCGGCATGGAAGGGCTTCGGCTCGCGCTCAGTGCGCCGCCTCGGCCCAGCTGCGGCCCGTGCCGGTGGAGACCTCCAGCGGGACGCGCAGGTCGGTCGCGGCGCCCATCTCCCTCTTGACCAGCGAGGTCAGGTCGTCAAGCTCGCCGGGGGCGGCCTCGAAGATCAGCTCGTCGTGGACCTGCAGCAGCATCCGGGATTTAAGGCCGGCCGCCTTGATCGCGGCCGAGACGCGGAGCATCGCCACCTTGATGACGTCGGCGGCCGAGCCCTGGATCGGCGCGTTGAGCGCCATCCGCTCGGCCATCTCGCGGCGCTGCCTGTTGTCGGACGTCAGGTCCGGCAGGTAGCGGCGGCGGCCCATGATCGTGGACGTGTAGCCGTCGAGGCGGGCCCGGGCCACGATGGACTGGAGGTAGTCGCGGACGCCGCCGAACTCCTTGAAGTAATCGTCCATCAGGGCGCGGGCCTCCTCGACGGAGATGCGGAGCTGATTCGACAGGCCGTAGGCGGACAGGCCGTAGGCGAGCCCGTAGTTCATCGCCTTGATCTTGGCGCGCTGCTCCGGTGTCACGGTGTGCGGGTCGACGCCGAACACCCGGGAGGCGGTCGCCGCGTGGAAATCGTGGCCAGACTCGAACGCCGCGAACAGCGCCGCGTCGCCGGACAGGTCCGCCATGATGCGCAGCTCGATCTGGGAGTAGTCCGCGGTCAGCAGCGTCTCGTACCCGGCGCCGACGACGAAGCCCTCGCGGATGCGGCGGCCGGTCTCGGTACGGATCGGGATGTTCTGGAGGTTCGGGTCGGTGGACGACAGCCGGCCGGTCGCGGCGATCATCTGGTTGAACGTCGTGTGGATCCGGCCGTCCTCATCCGCCATCGGGATCAGCGAGTCGACGATCGACTTCAGCTTGGCGACGTCGCGGTGGTGGAGCAGGTGCTCGAGGACCGGGTGGCCGGTGGACGCCAGCAGGTTCGTCAGCGCCTCGGAGTCGGTCGTGTAGCCGGTCTTGATCCGCTTGGTCTTCGGGAGGCCGAGCTCGGTGAACAGGACCTCCTGCAACTGCTTCGGCGAGCCGAGGTTGAACTCGTGGCCGACGACCGCGTACGCCGCCTGCTCGGCCCCCTTCACCTCGCCGTACAGCGTCGCGGACATCTCCGCGAAGTGCTCGGCGTCGGCTGCGATGCCGATCCGCTCCATCTCGGCGAGGACGGTGACGAGCGGCAGCTCGATCTCGTGCAGCAGCCGGGTGGCGCCGCGCTTCTCCAGGTCCGCGTCCAGGGCGGCGGCGAGGTCGAGGGTCGCCTGGGCACGGCGGGCGAGCGCGAGCGCGGACTCCTCCTCGCCAGAACCGTCCAGGGTCAGCTGCACGTTGTCACCGGCGGGGTCGCTGAGCTCCTTGCCGAGGTACCGCAGCGCAAGATCGGAAAGATCGAAGGTCCGCTGGCCGGGCAGCGCGAGGTACGCCGCCAGCGCGGTGTCCGACGTGAGCCCGTCCAGAACGAATCCGTGCGATGCCAGCGCGTGCATCGGTCCCTTGGCGTCGTGCAGCGCCTTCGGGTGCTCGGCCGCGGCGAGCCAGTCGCCGAGGGCGCGCTGGTCGTCCGGGGTGAGCTCGGTCGGGTCAAGGAACGCGCCAGTGCCGTCGGCGGCGGCGATCGCGATGCCCGTCAGCGTGCCCCGCCCGCGGCCCCACGTGCCGTCGAGAGCAAGCCCCATTCGTTCGGACGACTCATGTTCGTCCAGCCACTGGGTGACCTCGTCCGGGCCGAGGACGGACGCGTCGACCTCGAACCCCTCGCCGCCGCCCGCGGCGACGGCGCCGTCGGCTCCGGGGCCGGCCAGCGTGACGGCCTTCGGCGCGCCGGGCAGGCCGTCGGGGAACGTCTGGTAGAGGCGGTCGCGCAGGACGCGGAACTGGAGGGTGTCGAAGAGCTGGTGGATCTTCTCCCGGTCCCAGGGCCGCGGCGTGAGGTCGGCGGGTGTCGCGCCGACGACGGACTCAGGCAGGTCCCTGATCAGCGTGGTGAGCTCGCGGTTGTTGAGCACGTTGCCGAGGTGGGCGCGCAGGGCGTCGCCCGCTTTGCCCTTCACCTCATCGACGCGGTTCACGAGGTTCTCCAGGGAGCCGAACTCCACGATCCACTTCGTCGCGGTCTTCTCACCGACCCCGGGGATCGACGGGAGGTTGTCGCTCGGGTCGCCCCGCAGGGCAGCGAAGTCCGGGTACTGCGCCGGGGTCAGGCCGTACTTCTCGTGCAGGCTGGCCGGGTCGTAGCGCCTCATGTCCGAGACGCCGCGGCTGTTGTACAAGACGGTGGTCTTGTCCGAGACGAGCTGGAAGGTGTCGCGGTCGCCAGTGACGATGAGGACCTCTTCGCCGAGGCGCTCCGCCTCGGTGGCGAGCGTCGCGATGATGTCGTCGGCCTCATAGCCGGCGGCGGACAGGCGGCAGATGCCGAGCGCGTCGAGAACCTCGAAGATGAGGCTGATCTGGCCACGGAACTCATCCGGCGCCTTGGTGCGGCCGGCCTTGTACTCGACGTACTTCTCGTGCCTGAACGTCGGCTCGCTCCGGTCGAAGGCGACGGCTACCTTCGTGGGCTTCTCGTCGCGCAGCACGTTGATCAGCATCGCGGTGAAGCCGTAGACGGCGTTGGTCGGCAGGCCGGTGGTCGTCGCGAAGTTCTCCACCGGGAGGGCGAACCACGCCCGGTAAGCAAGCGAGTGGCCGTCGAGGAGCAGCAGCGTATCCGTCACCCTCAGCAGTCTATGACCGGATGGCGGTGCCCGGCGGACGCTTGCCCGCCGGGCACCGGCCGTGTCCTTTGCCTATGCGGCTTTACCCGGCGAAGGCGAAGACTGTCGTCGAGGCGAAGGTGTGGTCCGGGCCGAGGACCGTCGACGGGAAGGACGGCTCGTTCGGCGAGTCGGGGAAGTGCTGTGTCTCGAAGGTGTAGCCGGCACCCTGACGGTAGGTGTCACCGGAGATGCCGGTGAGCGTGCCGGTGAGGAAGTTGCCGCTGTAGAACTGGACGCCCGGCTGGTCTGTCCAGACGGTCAGCTCACGGCCGCTGTTCGGGTCCGAGGCGCGGGCGGCCAGGTTGAGGCCGTCGGGGCCTGTCGTCTGGCTCGTCTGCTTGTTCAGGATCCAGTTGTGGTCGTAGCCCTGGGCGATTAGCAGCTGGCTCTCGCCCTTGGTCAGCGAGCTATCGCTCGCGGGAGTGTTATCCGGCGCGCTCACGTCGCTGATCCGCGAGCCGATGGCGTGCGGGGCGCGGAAGTCGAACGGCGTGCCCGCGACCGGGACGCCGCTGGGCAGGGCGGGCAGCGGGATCTGGGTGGCGTCGGTCGGCGAGTAGTTGTCCGCGTTGATCTGGACGTCCTGGCCGTAGGCGGAGCCGGCCGCCGAGTTCTCGCCCGCGAGGTTGAAGTAGCTGTGGTTGGTGAGGTTGAGGACCGTGCTCAGCTTGGTGTCGTCGTTGTGCGCCTTGTAGTGGATGCCGTACTGGCCCTGGTTGTTCAGCGTGAAGGTGACGTCAACGGTCAGCTGCGCGGGGTAGCCGGTGCAGCCGTTCGGGCAGCCTGGGCTGCCCGCCGCGCCGGAGGAGTCGCCGTTCGGGCTGACCAGCTGGAGCGTGACGCCGACCTCGTTCGCGGTGTGGATCAGGCCGCCGACCTGAGACCAGACGTGGCTGCCGAACCCGACAAGGCCGCCGTGCAGCGCGTTGACGCCGTTGTTGATCGGCAGCGTGTAGGCCTGGCCGTTGAGCTGGAAGGTGCCCTTGGCGATCCGGTTGCCGTAACGGCCGACCGTCT
Source organism: Trebonia sp. (assembly GCA_033854775.1). Classification (GTDB taxonomy): domain Bacteria; phylum Actinomycetota; class Actinomycetes; order Streptosporangiales; family Streptosporangiaceae; genus Trebonia. The sequence goes on along the minus strand of JAWWPV010000076.1, from coordinate 9,128 downwards.
CACCGAAGTACGGGCCGCCGTTGGCGGTCACCGGCGGGCTGTCGTTGGCCACGTAGTCCGCAAGCGTCTTGAAGCCGAGGACCACGTCGGCGGTCTGGCCGTTCTTGCCCGGCAGGTTGATCGCCTGGGTGATCGCGCCGTAGGACAGGAGATCGACCGACATGCCGCTGCCGTTGGTCATCGTGTAGCGGTACGTCGGCGTCAGGTTGCCGGTGTACGGCTCCGTCGTGCTCCCGAAGGACTGCTTGCTGATGCTCAGGGAGGCGCCGTTTCCCGCCTTCGCCTGGGCGGTCACCGGCTGCGCGGTCGCCGACGGCGCGACGACCGCGGCGACCCCTAGGGCCGTCGCTGCGGCCAGGATGCCGGCTCCGGCGATGAGTGGCGGTTTCCTGGTCCGCCACGTCTTCATCTTCGTGAGCTTTGTGCGCATGAAGGGCTTCCCTTCGTTGGGTGATGCCTTCGCTGGGTCCTGTTGGCCGGCCTCGATGGGGCCCCGGTGGCCGGCCAGTATGCGCATGCTTAAGAAGTGATTGTGAACGCAAACAACGCGAATGTCACGTATCGCTGCTCAGGGGCTTGGTCATTTGAGATGATTGACACGCGGCCGTGAGAACGTGCACAACTCGGCGGGCCTGAGATGCCGTCAGGCGCGGGGCGGCCGACCGCCAGGCACGCCCCGTCGCCGCGGCGGAAGTGCGCGACACGCCGATGCTATGAGATTGTTATCTATGGCCAGCCGGACACGCTCCGCTGCCAAACCGCCTGCTAGGACGCTCGCGTCCGGCCCTGGAGGCGAGGAACTGCCCAGTTCGCAGCCGCTATGCCGCCGTTAGGTGCCGCACCGGGTTCGAAAGACGGCAAACAGTGAGGTAGTTGGGTGAACGCACCGGAATCGGCAGGGAACTTGCGGCGGACGTTCTGCCGAACTCTGCTTTGCCGTTGGGACTCGATGTCGCTAACGTAACGACAGCGGACCCGGGGGTCCAAGTAGAGAACGTGTCAGCCCGGGGAAGGCGGACACGGTACCAACGGGTCCCCGGGTCTGTTGGTCGCTCGCCTGATGGCAAAACCGCCATTTATCAGGCGAGCGACCAGCAGATATCTCCGGGGGACGACCCCCGTACCCCCGTGCGGGCCCGATGGCGAAAGCCGCCAGCGTGCCCGCAGAAACCGCGTGGGTACCGCGTCGGCTACTCGGGCTGCTCTTCGGTCTTCTCGGACTTCGCGGTCGCGCTCAGCGTCCCCTCGATAACGGCCTCGGCGACCTTGCGCATCGTCAGGCGGCGGTCCATCGACGTCTTCTGGATCCAGCGGAACGCCTGCGGCTCGGTCAGGCCGTGCTCGGACTGGAGCAGGCCCTTGGCCCGGTCGAGCAGCTTGCGGACCTCAAGGCGGTCCTTGAGGGTGTTGACCTCTTCGTCCAGGGCCTTGATCTCGGTGTACCTGCTGACGGCCATCTCGATCGCGGGCACCAGGTCGGCTTTCGTGAACGGCTTCACAAGGTAGGCCATGGCTCCGGCGTCCCTGGCGCGCTCGACCAGCTCCCGCTGCGAGAACGCCGTGAGGATCACGACCGGGGTGATCCTGTCCGCGGCGATGCGCTCGGCGGCGGAGATGCCGTCGAGGATTGGCATCTTCACGTCCAAGATGGCGAGATCAGGCCTCAGGGCGGTGACCTTCTCGACCGCGGTCTCGCCGTCGGCCGCCTCGGCCACGACCGAGTAGCCCTCCTCTTCGAGCATTTCCTTGAGGTCCAGGCGGATCAGCGCCTCATCCTCGGCAATCACGACTCGCAACGCGTTCTGGCTCACGCCCTAGAGACTACCGGGAAGCTGTAGATTGTCAGAGAGCGCCGCCCCCCGTTGGAGGGTGGTGCTTACCTGCCCCGGTACTCCAATCGGCCGAGAGAGCGGATTCAACACCCGCACAGTGTGGGTTCGAATCCCACTCGGGGCACTGAAACAGGCACGCATGGCGGGCGGATCGCGCCGATCACGCGTGCGGATTTTGTAGGAGAGCCTATGCCTGTGACGGGTGTTCACTCGCGATGCCGCTGCCTGTCCTCGTCGGCCGATGGACTGTCGGTGGCAGGAGTCACACTGCCGATATGCATAGCGCCGAGGTACGACGGCAAGCGCTAGATCTCATCAACAGCGGATCCAGCATCCGCGCGGTCAGCATAGCGACAGGAATCAACCGCACGACTCTGCGCGAGTGGCGCGACAACCCGGAGAAGGTGCAGGCGGCACGGGCTTACTGCCCTCGCTGCGGCGACGATCCGACGCTGCCGGAGCCGCACCCCGAGTACGCGTACCTACTGGGCCTCTACCTGGGTGACGGATGCATATCCATCGGCGGCAATCCTGCGAAGGGCGTGTGGAAGCTGCGCATCATATGCGCCGACGCCTGGCCAGGGCTGGTTCAGGAGTGCGTACGAGCCATGCAGGCAGTCCGTCCGGCCAGCAAAGTCATGATGGTGCAGAAGCAGGGCTGCCACGAAGTTGCGAGCTACTCCCGGCATTGGCCGTGCCTGTTCCCACAACACGGGCCCGGCAGGAAGCACCTGCGATGGATCGAACTCCAGGCCTGGCAGAAGGTGATCGTGGCGGCGTTCCCTGGTGAATTCGTCCGCGGGCTGTTCCACTCGGACGGGTACCGGGGCGTGAACCGGGTGCGGCTTGTGCTCGCCGATGGGGAGCACTGGTACGAGTACCCGCGGTACCTGTTCGTCAACATGTCCAAGGACATCCTGCAACTCTGCGGCCAGACGCTGGACAAACTTGACGTGGAGTGGCGCTTCTCTAAGCCGACCACCATCTCGGTGGCGAAGAAGGAGGCGGTGGCGCGGCTTGACGCGTTCGTCGGGCCGAAGTACTGACCTGGCTCCTAATCGAATACCTCCTCCATAGCGCGGACCCGGCCGGGGTGCTTGACCGCCAGGTACACGAGGTAGAGCACGCCGACGGCGAACCAGATGCCGACGGCGAGGCCCGCCTGGCTGACCGGGTAGGGCAGCGGTGAGACGAATTTCAGCCATGACGTCCCGACGCCGAGCGCCGCGGCCAGCACTGGCAGCAGGACCAGCGAGCCGATGACCGGGAGGACCACGTGGGGCAGCCAGTGGAATTCGGCGCGCTGCCTGCGCGTGTAGTAGCCGATGACGGAGATGTTGATGACGATGTAGATGCCGATCATCACGGCGGAAAGGATCGTGGCGAGCAACTGGAACGCGGTCGCCGGGCCGTAGCGCAAGCCCAGCGGCACAGCGACCACCACCGTCAGCAGGGTCTGCGCGACGATGCCGACGACGGGCGAGGCGTGGCGCTGGTCCGTGCGGGCGAAGGCCCTGGGCAGCAAGTCGATCCGTCCCATGGCGTACCAGGTGCGCGTGGAGGCGATCAGCGCCGAGTTCCCGTTCGCGAAGAACGAGTTGATGATGGCAAGGAAAATGATGACCCAGCCCCAGCCCCACAGCTGGCGGCCGAACAGGATCCACGGGCTTCCGCCGCCGAGCCCGCCGTACGTCGCCATGTGCGACGGGCCTACGTACGCGGCGACCGCCAGGGTCGTGAACAGGTAGAAGATCCCTACGATCAGGCAGGAGAGCAGGACGGCCCGCGGCACCGTGCGCCGCGGCGAGCGAGCCTCCTCGGCGAGAGGGGCCGCGGCCTCGAAGCCGACGAAGGCGAGTAGCACGAAGACCGACCCGCCCGCCAGCCCAGACGCCCCGGTGAACCCCTTCACCGTGGCGTACTTCAGCGTGAACGTGTCAAGGATCGCCCCGCCGCTTGCCGTGGCGTGGGCGAACATCCAGAGCGACAGCGCGACGAATACGAGGATCTCCAGGCCGCCGAGCACGACGCCGACCCTGGTGCCGAACTTGACGCCGAAGTAGCCTGCGAGCGCGGTGAGCGCGGCGGGCAGCAGCATGAAGATCAGCCAGGTGGCCCGGAAGTTCCAGCCCGCCTCCGCGTTCAGTTCCGTCGCCACGAAGTACCCGATGAGCAGGTTGACGATCGGCCCGACAAGCCCGGTGATGAGCGCGTACCCCCACCCGACGAGGAACCCGACGTAGGGATGCAGCCCCTGCGCCGGGTAGGTGTAGATGCTCCCCGCAGACGGCAGGTGCCTGGCGAGCTGCCCGATCGATGCGGCCACGATCAGCGCGGCCACCAGTGTCACGAGCACCGACAGTGACAGCGCCCCGCCGGCGTACACGGCGGCGACGGCCAGCGAGGTCGCGACGCCGCCGCCGGGCGCCATGAACGTCACCGACTGAAATACGACGCCTGGCAGCCCGATCGAGTGCTCGGCGAGGCCAGCACCTGCCGCCGCAGGTGCGGCAGCGCGCGGCGCAGGCTCTGATGTCATGTACGGAGTGTGGACAGCACGCCGATCCTTGTCAATTTTTCATACCAGAATGATGGTATTTATCACCTTCCTAACCCAGTCCGGGGTGACCGAACGCGACGGGTCACCGTGGCACCGGCGGTGGTTAGCCGCGGGTGATGGTGATCCTCGTCCAGGCGCCCAGGTGGATGCGGTCGCCGGGGCGGAGGGGGACGGAGTCGCCGGAGGGAACGTCGCGGCCGTTGACCGTGATGCCGTTCACCGTGCCCAGGTCGACGACCGTCCAGGTGCCGTCGGGGGCGGGGATCAGCTTGGCGTGCAGGCGGGAGACGCCCGGGTCCCTGGGCGGGCCGATGAGGTCGATCTCCGGCTCGATGCCCCTGGAGACGCTGCGGCGGCCGATGCGGATCTCGGTGCCGGACAAGGGGATGCGGCGTTCCGGGAGCTCGCCGGGGAAGCTGATCGAGACGCTTTCCTGGTCGTTCACCGCGGACAGGCTCTCGTAGTAGTCGCGGTCCGCGGTCACCACGGCGGTCCAGGTGGCCGACGGGGGGTGGAACGCGGTCATCGGGATCGTCGGGGTGGGGGCCGCGCGTGACGGGTCGTAGGGGTCGAGGCCGAGGGCCTCGCGGAGGGCGTCGGCGAAGTCGGCGCAGGTGGGGTACCGCTCGTCGGGAGATTTTGCCATGGCCTTGGCCAGGACCTCGTCGACGGCGGGCGGCAGGTCCTGGCGGATCGCGGCGAGGCGCGGCGGCGGCGTGGACAGGTGCGCGTAGAGGACCGCGATGGGCAGCTCGCGCTTGAACGGTACCGTGCCGCTGAGCACCTCGAACGCCACGCAGCCGAGCGCGTACTGGTCGGCGCGGCCGTCGACGGGCTGGCCGTTGACCTGCTCGGGGGCGGCGTGGTCGGGGGTACCGAGGAACTGGCCCGCGACGGTCAGCGTGCCCGCGGACAGCATCGCCCTGGCGATGCCGAAGTCCGTCAGGTAGGCGTGCTCAGGGCCGCCGCGCCTGGCGTCCACCAGGATGTTGCCCGGCTTGACGTCCCGGTGGACCAGGCCGGCCGCGTGCGCGGCGTCAAGGGCGGACGCGACCGGGGAGATGAACGCCGCCGCGCGCCGCGGCGGCAGCGCGCCGTTCGCGGCGATCACTCCCTGGAGGGTGTCGCCCGCCACGAACCGCATCGCGATGAACTGCATGCCGTCGGCCTCGCCGGCCGCGTAGACGGGGATGATGTGCGGGTGGTCGACCGCCGCCACGGCCCTGGCCTCGCGCACGAAGCGCATCCTGACCGCCTCATCGCCCGCCAGCAGCTTCAGCGCGACGACCCGGCCGAGCCGCTCGTCGCGCGCGCGGTACACCGCCGCCATCCCGCCGACGCCGACCAGCCGCTCAAGCACGTACCCGGCCACGCGGAACCCGGGGGCAAGCCCGGTCAGCGGACCGCCCGGCCGCATGACCGGCGTCCCCGCCCGCCCGTCTGGCATGCCAGGGACGGGACGGGGGATCGCCCCTCCCGGTGTCTGCTGCGCTGGGGACTCCCCGGCCACCGTCCCTCCTCAGGCAGTTATGACGCTATTCCTCGACTGCTCAATTGTGCGGCTTCTTCGCGCTCTGCGTATGCGGTAGCACGGGAGCTTAGCGGTATTCCGCGAGCCGGCGGCTGACGGCCCACGCGCAGCCTGCCGCCATCAGCAGGGACGCGGCGATCACGACCCCGGTCAGCGGGTCGAGCACGTTGGCGCCGTCGGCGGCGGCGGACGCGAAAACGGCCTGGTCGGAGTTGATCGCCTGGGTCAAGTCCCCTTCGAGTGCGTGGTACCCGGTGGCCGTGCCGCCGGTGGTACCCACGATCAGGTTCCGCTCACCGGCGTAGTCGGCCGCCGTGCCGAGCCGGTACACCTGGTTGTTGGCCGCGTACCAGGAGGTCGCGTCCCGCCCGGCCGTCGCGACGAGGGACGGCCCCTGGTCACCGCTTCCCTGTGCGTCGGCCGCGTCGCCGAGCCAGGTGCCCTGCCCCGGGCCGATCTTCTCGCTCGTGGCGACGAAGTCGTCCTTGAAGGAGGCGTTGCCGCTGCGGGAGATGACGTTGAGTACCGCGTCGCCCCTGATCTGCTGGACGCCGATGCTGGCGAGCGCCAGGTCCTGCGCCGGGCCGGAGCCGTGCCCGATGCCGCTGTCCAGGTCCGAGCGGGCGGAGAGGAAGCCGGCCGCGAGCCAGATCACGCTGACGGCGAGCAGCACCGACGCGAGGACGAGGCCCGGGCTGAGCACGCGGTTGGTGCGCCTGCCCAGCCACCGCTGCGCCCGGTAGAGGACGAAGCCGGTGAGCACGGCGAGGACGAGGAGGGCGATCTCGGTGGGCAGCTCGGTCGCCTGGCCGTTCGCGCCGTTGAGCGCCGCGTTCTCCTGGGTGAAGACGGTGCTCGCGGCGGGCAGCAGGACGTGCGCTTTTTCCGATGCGACCTGGAGGAACGAGCCGCCGGTCAGCGGGTAGCCCATCGCGTACTCGGCCGTCGCCTCGCCGACGTAGGCGCTGTAGGCGGAGAGCCCGACGCTCAGCTGGGCGAGGGCGGTGTCCATCGCCTGGCTGCCGCTCGCCGCCTGTAGCCGGGACAGGTCGCCGTGGGCCGTGGTGAGGTCATTGTCGTAACGCTGCAACTGGCTGAGCGGCGGCGTGGGGCTGGCGAGGAACGCCGCGGTGATCGTCGCGTCGGCGTCCGCTATCGACTGGTACATCTCCCTGGAGTTGAGGCTGAGCCGCTCGTTCACCGAGACGAGGGAGTCCGCGGCTGAGGAGTGCTGGGTGGCCACCCAGCCGCCGAGCGCGCCCCAGGCGAGCGAGAGCAGGACGAGGCCGGTCAGCAGCGCCCGCAGCTTGGCGGGAGTGTGCAGCAGGACGCGGCGGGACCGGCCGGCGGGACGGGCGGCCCGGTGCGCGGCGGGCAGGCTCGCCGTTCCTGCCGCTCCGGCCGGCGCCGGGAGCGTTGCGGTCATGAGCCGATCTCCGCGATCTGCTGCTTCCCGAGCGCCACGAGGGCGGGGGGCAGCGGCTGGAAGCCGACGGCGTCCACGTAGTTCGGGTGGTTGCCCGTGGTGATGACCCAGCGCAGGAAGGCCTTGAGCGCGCTCGCCTTGGCGGCGCTGCGCTGGTGAGTGCTGACGACGGCGTACTCGTAGTTGACGATCGGGTACCCGGTGAGTGCCGGGCCGTCGATCATCGAGATCGTCTCGTTTGGCGGCGTGAGCGACACGAAGGTGTCGACCGACGCCGTGATCGCGTCCGCGGTCGGCAGCGTGTACTGGCCGGCGTAATTGGCCAGTTCCGCCTCGCCGAGGCCGCCCGCCTGGGCCTGGGCCAGGTAGCTGATGCCGTTGTAGGCGACGCAGCCAGGAGTTGCCTCGCAGGCGTGCAGGACGCTCAGGCTGCCCGTCTCGGGGAGCTCTCCGTGGACGGACGGCCAGGTGACGGTGGTGCCGTACCCGATCTGGCGGTCCCACTTCTGGTCCGCTTGCGACTGGTCCCCGGTGGACAGGTAGCTGGTGAACAGGAAGGTGTCACCGGAGCTGTCGAAGCGGCGGACCGGCACGATCTTGATAGCGGGCAGGGTCACGTGCGGGTTGATCGCGGTGATCTGCGGGTCGTCCCACATCGTGATCGTGCCGTCGTAGATCCCGGCGAGGACCGTGCCGTCGAGCCTGACGTGGCCGGAGACGCTCCGTAGGTTGTAGATGACGGTCTGCGCGGAGACGGCGAGAGGGACGTTGAGCAGGGCGGGGTTCTTCACGAGGTCGCCGCTTGACAGGTACGCGTCGGACGCGCCGATGTCCGTGGTGCCGGCGGACGCCGCCGCGATGCCGGTCCCCGAGCTGGTCGACGCGGTGCTGACCGTAACGCCAGGAGTGCCCTGCTGGTAGGCCGCCGCCCAGGTGCGCATCAGCGGGTAAAGCAGGCTGCTGCCCGTCTCCGAGATCGTCCCCGCCTGCGCCGCCAGGACTTTGCCGCCGGCCTGGCCAGGGCGCGCGTCGGCCCCGCAGGCCGCGGTCGCCGCGGTCAGCGCCGTCCCGATCGTCATGCACAGCACGGCTCTCCGCAGCCGGAAGCCGCGTCGTCCTCTCCCCGTCCCCGCCACCGTGAGGGGCTCCTCACTCGCTATTTTGCCCGCCAGCCGAATTCACCGGGTTCCGAGGTGATTCTTACCGGCCTCCTCTTGGCACGGAACCGCGAGCAGGATGGATGAGGAAGATGTTCAGCGGCTCGCCAGCTACTGTTCACGTGGGCCTTGGCTAGGCCCCCCGGACGACCCGCAGTTCGGTCCAGGCGCCCAGGTGGATCCGGTCGCCGTCGCGCAGCGGCACGGCCTGGCCGTGCGGGATCTCGCTGCCGTTGACCGCGGTGCCGTTCGCCGACCAGGGGTCGACGACGGACCAGGTGCCGTCCGGGGCCTTGAGCAGCACCGCGTGCAGCCGCGACACGCCAGGATCGGCCGGCGCCACGGACAGGTCGATCTCGGGGTCGATGCCGCTTGACGTGCTGTGCCGCCCGATCCGCACCTCGGTGCCCGCGAGCCGGAACCGCCGCTGCGGGCAGTAGGCGGGGAACGCGATGCCGGCCGCGTCCGGGCCGCCGGCCGCCTGGATGGCGTCGAAGTAGGCGCGGTCCGCGGTCACCACGGCGGTCCATTCCGCGTCGGCGGCGGTGGCAGTCCGGACGGGCGCGCTCTGCGGCACCTGCGTGGCGGGCACGGGAGCCGGCGGCACTGGCGGTGGCGTCAC
>JAWWPV010000075.1:0-13371 GCA_033854775.1 Trebonia sp. | reverse complement strand
GGTTGACGAGGTAGCCGCGCTCGCTGCTGACCGCGTAGGCGAACACCCGCAGGCCGACGCCGATCTGCGGTGCGGCGAGCCCGGCGCCCTGCGCGTCGTCGAGCGTCTGGGTCAGGTCCTTGACCAGGGAGCGCAGCTGCTTGTCGAAGTCGGTGACGGGCTCGGCGGCGGTGCGCAGGATCGGGTCGCCGAACAGCCGGATGTCGCGAATTGCCATGCCTCGAGGGTAGCCGCCGCCAGCGCCTGCCACGCCTGATCGCAACTTACTTGACAATGTCGATGAAAGGAATATACAACTTGAGCTGTAAGTTTTCTACGAGTGAAGGGCGAGACCACACAGGGTGGCAGCCCTCTTCAGGAGGTAGCGATGTACCTGACGACTCTCGACCCGATCAGCCGTGACTTCGACCGCATCGTCCGCCGCGCGTTCGGCGGCAGTGCTCTCAACCACGGTGGCTTGAGCTATGCGCCGGCCCTGCCGATGGACACCGTCCGCCGCGACGGTGAAGTGGTTCTCCGCTTCGACGTCCCCGGCGTGGACCAGGACAAGATCGACGTGACCGTCGACAAGGGCGTCCTCACCGTCAGCGCGACGCGCGAGGAGGCCAAGACCGAGGGCGAGAACCCGGTCGTCCGTGAGCGGCTGTTCGGCAGCTTCACCCGCCGCGTCCGCCTTTCCGACAACCTGAACGCCGAGGCGATCGAGGCCAGCCACCACGACGGCGTGCTGGAGATCCGCATCCCGGTCCGCGAGGAGGCCAAGCCGCGCAAGATCACGGTCGGCGCCTCGAGCGAGACCAAGGAGCTCCCGGCCGAGTAAGTCTGTCGTAAGGGCTGTATTAGCTGAGACGCTACTAGCGGCCAGCGGGCGCAACGCACCGCTGGCCGCTTAGCATCGTCCTGGGTGCTTGTGAGGAGGTGCACGTGGAACCGTTTGAGGAGGAGGATGTCCCGCTTTACACCGTGGGACAGGTCGCGGACATGCTCTCGCTGAAGCAGGCGTTCCTGCGTCGCATCGACGAGCTTCAGGTCGTCTCGCCGCAGCGCTCGGCGGGCCGCCAGCGCCGCTACACCCGCGTGGAGATCCGCATCATCCGGCAGGTCGCCTCGCTGGCGGACGAGGGCATGACGCTGCCTGCCATCCGGCGGATCATCGAGCTAGAAGAGCAGCTGGCTGAGGTTGTCCGCCAGCGCGACGAGCTGGCGGCGCGGCTCTCAGAAGTATCTTCAGAACGACTTCGGCTTGCTCACCAGCTCAACAACTTGCTAAGGCGGGCCGAGCGGGAGCAGCGGCCGACCGAGGAATAAGACCTCGCTCGCCCCGGGCCCGAACGGCACACGGGGACGACCCGGGGGCGAACTGGGTCAGCCGCCGCTGCGGAGAACGGGGCGCAGGTTGTCCAGGACGGACAGGTCGTCGATGGTGGACGGGACCGGTTCTTCCCTGCCGTTCGCGAGGCCGCGCATCGTCTTCCTGAGGATCTTCCCCGAGCGGGTCTTGGGGAGGGCAGGCACGATGTCGAGCCCGCCGAGCGCGGCGATGGGACCGATGCGGTCGCGGATCATCTGGGCGAGTTCCGCCGCCAGCTGTCCCTGCTCCGCGGTGACGCCCGCCTTGAGCACGACCAGGCCGCGCGGGATCTCGCCCTTGAGCGCGTCGTTGACGCCGAACACCGCGCACTCGGCGACCGCCGGGTGGCTGGCCAGGACCTCTTCCATCTCGCCGGTGGACAGCCGGTGGCCGGCCACGTTGATCACGTCATCGATGCGGCCCATGACGTACAGGTAGCCGTCGGAGTCACTGAAGCCGCCGTCGCCGGTGAGGTAATAGCCGGGGTACCTGGACAGGTACGACCTGAGGAAGCCCTCGTCGTTGTGCCAGAGGGTGGACAGGCAGGACGGCGGCAGCGGCAGCTTTATCGCGATGTTCCCCGTTTCGCCGGGCTTGGCCTGCTTGCCGTCCTCATCCAGGACCTGGACGTCGTAGCCGGGGACGGGAAGGCTCGGCGAGCCTGGTTTCGCCGGCTTCGGGTCAAGGCCGACCGGGTTGGCGACGATCGCCCAGCCGGTCTCCGTCTGCCACCAGTGGTCGATGACGGGGACGTTCAGCAGCTCGCCGGCCCAGCGGTAGGTCTCCGGGTCGAGGCGCTCGCCCGCCAGGAACAGGTACTTGAAGCCGGCGAGGTCGTACTGCTCCTTGAGGCTGCCGCTCGGGTCCTCCTTGCGGATCGCGCGGAAGCCCGTCGGGGCGGTGAACAGCGTCTTGACCTTGTGCTCGGCGATGACGCGCCAGAAGGCGCCGGCGTCCGGGGTACCGACCGGCTTGCCCTCGTAGAGGACCGTGGTGCAGCCGGCCAGGAGCGGGGCGTAGACGATGTAGGAGTGGCCCACGACCCAGCCGATGTCGGAGGCGGCCCAGAACACTTCGCCCTGGCGCGTGTCATAGATGTTGGGCATCGACCACGCGAGTGCGACCGCGTGGCCGCCGTTGTCCCTGACCACGCCCTTGGGTTTCCCCGTGGTGCCGGAGGTGTAGAGGATATAGAGCGGGTCGGTGGCGTCCACGGGGACACAAGGGGCGGGCGCCGGTGCCGCCGCCATGAGGTCGTGCCAGTCCAGGTCCGTCTCGCGCATGGTCGCGGTCGCCTGCGGGCGCTGCACGATGATCGTGTGCTCGGGCTTGTGCGCCGCCTCGTCGACCGCCGCGTCGAGGATCGGCTTGTACTCGATGACCCGCGCGACCTCGATGCCGCAGGACGCGGAGACGACCAGCCTGGGCTTGGCGTCGTCGATCCTGACCGCGAGCTCGTGGGGGGCGAAGCCGCCGAACACCACGCTGTGCACGGCGCCGAGCCGCGCGCAGGCGAGCATCGCGATGACCGCCTCGGGGATCATCGGCATGTAGATGACGACGCGGTCGCCCTTGGTGATGCCGAGGGCGGCAAGGGCGCCGGCGAACCTGGCGGTCTCGTCTCGCAGCTGGGTGAACGTAAGCGCGCTCTTGGTGCCCGTCACCGGCGAGTCGTAGATCAGGGCAGGCTGGTCGCCATGACCGTTATCCACGTGACGGTCCACGGCGTTGTGGCAGGTGTTGAGCGTGCCGCCCGGGTACCAGCGGTAAAAGGGCGGGTTGCTGTCGTCGAGGATCGTCTCCGGCTGGGTGTACCAGTCGATGGCGGTGGCGGCCTCGGCCCAGAACCCGGCCGGGTCGTCGAGGCTCCTGCGGAAAGCGTCCTCGTATCTCCCCATGACCCGACCGTAAGCCGGCGCCGCCCCGTTGCCTAGCGTCGCGTGAGCCAATGCGACGCTTGCCCCTTTGGCGCGGCACCCAACGCGTGCGGCCTCCCGGGCCTATGGCTCCCAAGCTCAATTCGTCCCTGGCCCAGGGGCCCCGAGGGCCAAGACGCTGTTGGCCCTCCAGCAGCCCTCCAGCCATCGGGCCGCCTCGGTTTTGGCCCTCGGGGTCATCGGGCCAGTAGAGCTGCGCCCTGGGCCCATAGGGCTAGAACGGTTCTGGCCCTCGGGGTCATCGGGCCAGTGTGGCTAGTGGACGCGGCAGAGGATCTCGCCGTTCGGGACGAGGAACCAGCCGTCCTGGTCCGCGGCCCAGGCGCGCCAGCCGTCGGCGATCCGCTCCAGGTCCGCGGCGGTGACGTAGCCGCCCGCGAGCGCGGTGGACGCGAACGTCGACTTGACCGTGCGGTCGGCCCACAGGCCGCCCCACCAGGACCGGTCGGCCTCGGTGGCGTAGGTCCAGTTGGACGACGAGCAGGTGACGTCGGTGAAGCCCGCCTGCCTGGCCCAGGCGTGCAGGTGGCGCCCGCCGTTCGGCTCGCCGCCGTTGCCGCGGGCGACCGCGATGTAGTAGGCCCGCCACTCGTCGAGGACCGGCAGTTCCGGGTACCAGGTCATGCCACCGTAGTCGCCGTCGCGCACCGCGACGAACCCGCCCGGCCTGGCGACCCGCCGCATCTCGCGCAGCGCCCGCACCGGGTCGCCCAGGTGCTGCAGCACCTGGTGAGCATGCACGACGTCGAAGCTGTCGTCCGGGTAGTCCAGGGCGTAGACGTCGCCTGTCGTGAAGTTGAGGTTCTCCCGGTCCCCCGCCGCCTCGCGGGCCTGGTCGATGACCGACTGCGCCGCGTCGATGCCGGTGACGTGTCCCTGTGGCACGCGGTCGGCGAGGCCTGCCGTGATCGTGCCAGGGCCGCAGCCGATGTCGAGGACCTTCGCGTCCTCGGCGAGGTGCGGCAGCAGGTAGGCGGCGGAGTTTTCGGCGGTGCGCCACTTGTGCGAGCGCAGAACTGACTCGTGATGACCGTGCGTGTAGACCTCAGGCATACCGCCACTCTAAAGACGGTCTTGAATGATGGGCAAATCTGTCTCATTATTTGGGCATCCACTGCGGGGAGGCGTTACCGCTCGTCCTTGAGCAGCGCGTCGGCGTTGTCGTGCAGGATCGCCGCCTGCTCCTCGTCGGAGAAACCGAGTTCCATGACCGCGCGGACAGCGGTCAGCGGGTCGTCGATCGGATAGTCGCTGCCGAAGACGACGCGGTCGATGCCCACCTTGCGCAGCACCCACGCGAACTGCCCGGCGAACGGGCTACCCGCCAGCATCACGGCGGTTACCGAGATGTCGATCCACACGTTCCTGCGCCACTCCGGGTAATGGGCGAAGACGTCGTAGACAAGCAGTTGCGGGAAGGACGGGCCGTGCGCGTGGGCGAGGATGAGCTTGGACTCGGGCACGGCCATCGCGAGGTTGACGAACTTGCCCGGCTGATTGGCGTCCCACGGCGAGTAGGCGTCGAACAGGACGGGCAGCCCGAGCTCGGCGGCCTTGCGGACTACCTTCGTGACCGCGAGATCGGTGACGTCGAAGTGCTGCGTGTTCGGGTGCAGCTTGAGCCAGGCGGTACCCGCGGCGGCAACCCGGTCGATCTCCCGGAGGGCAGCCAGGCCGTCCGCCGGGTGGACCGAGCAGACGGGGAAGAAGAAGTCCGAGTCCTGGGCGAGCTTGATGACGGCATCGTTGCGGGCACGGGTCCTGTCCAGGTCACCCCCATGGGCGATGGTGAGCGCGGCGGCTCGGCTGACCTGGGAGCCATCGACCAGCGCACGGTAGGCCCCGGGCGGGTGGGGCACCGCCACGATTTGGCTTTCGGGATCGAGCATCGGATGGGTGTGCGCGTCGATGATGGGTCCGTGATACACGGAGCAAGACCATAACGCGCAATTGCGCGAAAGTCCCTTAAAGTTAGACGGTTGTGACAGTAAGGCCACAGACCGCGAGCTCGCCCGGCCGCGCATGCCTACAGGCCCATGTCCTTGGCGATGATGGTCTTCATCACCTCGGACGTGCCGCCGTAGATGCGGTTGACCCGGTTGTCGGCATACAGGCGGGCGATGGGGTACTCGTTGATGTAGCCGTAGCCGCCGTGCAGTTGCAGGCAGCGGTCGATCACCTGGCTCGCCAGCTCCGTGCAGAACAGCTTGGCGGACGCGGCCTCGGCGGGGGTCAGGTCGCCCACGTCGTGCGCCTCCAGTGCCCGGTCCGCGACCGCCTGGGCGGCGTCCACGTCGGCCTTGCAGGCGGCCAGCTCGAACTTCGTGTTCTGGAACGAGGCGACGGACTTGCCGAAGACGTGCCGCTCCTGGGTGTACCGCTTGGCGAGCTCCACCGCGGCGGCGGCCTGGGCGTAGGCGCCGTAGGCGATGGCGAGCCGCTCCTGCGGGAGGTTCTGGCCCAGGTAGGAGAAGCCCTTGTGCTCCTCGCCGAGCAGGTCCTCGGCCGGGACCTTGACGTCGTTGAATGCCAGCTCCGCGGTGTCGGAGACGCGCAGGCCGAGCTTGTCGAGCTTGCGGCCGACGCTGTAGCCATCGAGCTTCGTGTCCACGGCGAGCAGGGAGATCCCGTAGCGGCGGTCGTCATCCTTTTGCGGTGCCGTGCGGGCGCAGACGATCACCCGGTCGGCGTGCACGCCGCCGGTGATGAACGTCTTGGCCCCGTTGAGCACGTAGTAACTGCCGTCTTCCGACAGCTTCGCCGTGGTCCGCATGCCGGCCAGGTCCGAGCCCGTGCCTGGCTCGGTCATCGCGATCGCGAACATCATGTCGCCCGCGATGAACGGCGGAAGCCAGCGCTCCTTCTGCGCGTCCGTCGCGAGCTTGAGCAGGTACGGCAGGCACAGTGCGGTATGGACACTGGAACCGCCGAAGCTGACCCCGGCCAGGGCGAGCTCCTCGGACTCGATCGCGTTGTACTTGAAGGACTTGATTCCCGCGCCGCCGTACTCCTCGGGCACCTCGATGCCGAACAGTCCGAGGCCGGCCAGCTTGTAGTAGAACTCGCGCGGCACGATACCGGCGGCGTACCACTCCGGGTAGACCGGCACGACCTCGGCCTGGATGAAGTCCCGCAGGGTTTCCCTGTAGGCCTCGTGGTCCTCGTTGAACACGGTACGACGCATGACTGCTCCTCACTGCCCTTGACGCGCCCTGAAATCTTGCCCCTGATCCGCGTGCGGAATGCGGACGCGCGTCACATAGCTCAGGATTTGTTACCCCCTAGTATCCCAGGCGGGGAGAGGCAGTTGACGGTGCGGGTTGAGCACGCAATCGTTCGGGATCCTCCTGATTTTGAGTTGCCTTAATGATGGCTTTTCATGCGGTCACGTCGGCGCGGGCGAAGGTGACGGCCGCGGCGACGACGGCGACCACCAGGTACACCGCGCCGACGACGAGGCCGTGGCTGAAGCTTGGGCCCTCGGTGCCGCCCGAGGCCACCGTTTCCAGGGAGAGGCCGGGCAGCCACTTGGACGTGCTTGGGTCGATGCGGGCGATGATGTTCTCGATGGCGATCATCCAGGCGAGGCCCGCGATGACCGCGAACACCGCCGAGCGCAGGAACTGGCCGATGGCGAGCCCCAAGATCGTGTAGCCGACGACGGCGAGCGAGATGTCACCGAGCGCGCGGAACAGGTCACCGAGCCCGGTGCTGCCGAACCAGGCACTCGTTGAGACGTGGCGGGCGTGCGCCATGACCACGGCGACCGCGAACGCGATGACCGCCGCGAAGAGGAACGCGAGCAGGATGAACGTGACCACGCCGAGCATCTTGCCGGTGATGAGCGCGACCCTGCGCGGCTGCCTGACGAGGAGCTGGCGCAGTGTGCCGAGGCTGTACTCGCTCGCCGTCTGCGCGGCGGCGATGCCGAACGCCACGATCCCGAGCAGCATCGTGGCCCTGGTGACGCCGAGGATCAGGCCGTTCGGCCTGGCGAGCTGCTGCAGCGACGGCAGGCCGCCGCCGCTCCCGGTCGCCTGGGCCTGGCTGAAGATCAGGATCACGAAGAGGGAGGCCGCTATCGCGAGGCCAAGGAAGGTGGACAGCAGCAGGGTCTTGCGCTTCAGCTTCGTCCACTCACTGGTGAAGGCGGCCAAGATCACTTGATGGCTCCCATCTCCTGGCCGGGGCGCAGGCCGGCGTCGTCGGTTCCAGTCAGTGCGAAGAACGCCCGCTCCAGGCTCCGGGTCTGCTCGGCGAGCTGGCGGAGCGTGATTCCGTTGCCGGCGGCGAGCCGGTTCAGGTCCGCGGCGCTGAGGCCCGCCGTCTCGACGCGGACGGTGTTTTCCGCGGGCTGCACCGTTGTCGTGCAGCCCGCGGCCGCGAGGACCTTGGCCAGCTGCTCGAGGTCCGCGTCGTGCTCGGGAGCGGCGATGACATCCCTTTGCTGTGTCGCCCTGAGGTCCGCGACGCTGCCCTGGTGGACGAGCCGGCCGGCCCTGATCATGACCACGTAGTCGCAGATCTGCTCGATCTCGGAGATCAGGTGGCTCGACACCAGGACCGTCATCCCGTCGTCGGCGAACGACCGGATCAGGCCCCGCATCTCGACGATGCCCGCCGGGTCGAGGCCGTTCGTCGGCTCGTCGAGGATCAGCAGCTCGGGGTCGGGCAGCATGGCCGCCGCGATGCCGAGGCGCTGCTTCATCCCGAGCGAGTACGAGCGGTACTTGTCGCCGGCGCGGGCCGTCAGGCCGGCGCGGGCCAGGGCCGGCTCCACGGTCTTGAGGTTCAACTGGCCGAGGCGGGCGAGTGCCCTGAGGTTGTCCCGCCCGCTCAGCTGCGGGTAGAACGCAGGCGCCTCGATGAGCGCGCCGACCTTGCGCAGGTACGTCGCGGGCTCCGTGAGGCTGCCGCCGAGAATGGACCCGCTGCCCGCCGTGGGGCGGATGAGGCCTAGGAGCATCCTGATCGTGGTCGTCTTGCCTGCACCGTTCGGTCCCACGAATCCGCAGACCGAGCCTGCCGGGATGGCAAGGTCGACCTGATCCACGACCGTGCGGTCACCGAAGCGTTTACTTAGGCCTTTGGTCGATACGGCAAGCTGGGCGCTTGGCTTCTCTCCAGTCCCCCGCATCGCCTGAGTCACTGTCATGGCGCGAACCCTATAAATCGGGTGCGCGCCGGCGCGAACCGCTCTCAGCCGCCTGTCAGCAACCTAAATTTCAGCTTCACCTGGCTGGTTTACCTGGCTGGTTTACCTGGCTGGTTTGCCTGGCTGGTTTGCCTGGCTGGTTTGCCGCCGGGGCGGCGCTCCTCGTGGAAGTGGTGGTCGCGGACGACCAGCCGCTCGATCTCGGCGAGCTTCGTGGTGCTGAGCTGCGCGTCCGCGGCCTGGGCGAGGTCCCGCAGCTGGACGGTCGAGGTGAGCACCTCGGCGCCAACATCGGGGGCGCAGTGGCTGACCCTGGCCTTCGGGTGGTTGAGCAGGACCACCGGCCGCATGCGGGCCGGCTGGCCGCGGCTGGCAAGGAACTGCTCGAGCAGCGCGAGCGGCTCGGCGAGCTGCACGTTCGGCGGCCTGCGGCGCGCGTCCTGGAGGAGGCCCTCCCCCACCTGGTTCCCGTAGTTGTCGTACCTGACGTACCGCCAGCGCTCGCGCGTGATGGCGAACGTCCCGTTGACGTACTTGACCTCGATCGCGAACATCCCGCCCGGGCCGAGCAGGATGTAGTCGATCTCGCCGCGCCTGTTGCGGTAGCCCTTGATGAGGGCCCACGCGTCGCCGAGCGCGCCCCGCAGCACGTCGGCGACCTGCTGCTCACCCTTGATGCCGCCCTTGATGGCTTCCTCGCCGTGCGACGGGGCCGGGGCCGCGGGCTGCCGGGGCGGTCGCGCTAGCCGCCGCCACCATGCGATCAGTCCCCAGCGCAACCTCGACAGGGGAGCTCGCTCGGCTCGTGCCTTGTCGCGGCGCTCGCGAGCCTCGCCGATCCGTGCTTCGTAGGCGGCAAGCTCCCGCCGGTACCGCTCTTCCGCTTTCCCCCCGGCGGCCGCGCGTTCCCGGCGAGCCTCGGCCAGCATGTCGCTCGGATAATCAGAAAGCGGGACAAATCGCATACGGCGAGTATCGACGCGATCACGTCGTTAAGGCAACGGGTTCCGGGCGCTACCTGGTAACCGAGAAGGTGGCCAGCACGTGCGCATCGGGAGGGCGCACGCGCTCTTGACGGCGACATTGCACGGGGGCTAGCGTCTTATCCACAATAAATAGGAAACTTTCCTATTTATGTTTACCCCCTCGCCGCTGGCCGTGGTTAGGCGTCCTGACCGCGCGTCACGCAGCCGACTGACTCTTGCTCGTCCACTTCGCACCAAGTAAGGGGTCCACGCGTGAGACGACGACAGGCAACCCTCCTGGCCTCGCTGGCCACCGGCGCCACGGCGCTGCTGGCACTCGGCGCCACCGCACCCGGCGCCGCCGCGGCAAGCTCCGCCGCGGCAAGCGGCAGCGCAGCCACCGGGCATGGCCCAAGCTCAAGGCCGCTGCCATACCAGGTTTTCGCCCCCTATTACGAGATGTACGACACCAGCACCGACCTCGCCTCGCTGTCGCAGCAGTCGGGCGCCAGGTACCTATCGCTCGCGTTCCTCCAGACCGCGGCGTCCGGCTCCTGCACCGCCTACTGGGATGGCGACACCAGCAAGCCGATCGCCCCGTCGAGCTACGGAACCGACATCGCGGGCATCCAGGCGCACGGCGGCAACGTGATCCCGTCGTTCGGCGGCTATAGCGCCGATACCACCAATACCGACATCGCCGACAGTTGCACGAGCGTTCCCGACATCGCCAAGGTGTACGAGAGCCTCATTACCACCTACAACGTGCCCCGCATCGACCTCGACGTCGAAGCCGACTCGGTGACCAACACGGCCGGGATCAACCGCCGCAACGAGGCGATCGCGCTGACGGAAGCCTGGGCCGCGGCGCACCACCGGCAAATTCAGTTCTCCTACACCCTGCCGACCTTCCCGACCGGCCTTCCGGCCGCGGAATACGGGGTCCTGCAGAATGCCGTCGCCGACGGCGCCAGGATCGCCACCGTGAACCTGCTGACGTTCGACTACTACTTCGGCACCCAGCAGGACATGGTGGCCGACACCGAGAGCGCCGCGGCCGGCCTGTTCACCCAGTTGCAGTCGCTGTATCCGACGGCGTCGGGTCGGCAGCTCTGGCACATGATCGGGATCACCGAGATGCCGGGCATCGACGACTTCGGCCCGGATGAGACCTTCTCGACGGCCGACGCGGTCACGATCTTGAACTGGGCGCGGCACCAAGGGCTGGGGCTGATCTCGTTCTGGGCACTCCAGCGCGACAACGGCGGCTGTGCGGGCACCAAGGGCGCCAGCACCTGCTCCGGCGTGAGCCAGCCGACGTGGTACTTCAGCCACGTCTTCGAGCACTTCACGAGCTAGCCGACAAGCAATCCCCGCCAACCGGCTGACTTAGGGTCAGCGGCCCCGCGGCTTAGGGCCAAACCTGGCCGGCCGCGGGGCGTTGGCGGCTTGACGAGTAGCCGCCGCCGGTGCCCGCCCCCCGCTGGACCATCCGGTTAACGCGCTAGGCCCCAGGCACTCGGGACCACCCCGACCATCGGGAGAGGCCGGTCTTGATTACCTCGATCCCGTGCCGTGAGAAATGGATCTCGCCGTCGCTCGTGGCGGCGATGATCGCGGCGTCCCGCCGGTCGAACTGGCAGGTGGCGATCGCGGTGACATGCCCTGGGGGAAGGGGCAGCCTGACCCAGATCGACCAGTCGAGCGTCCCCTCCTGGGCAAGCCGCAGGGAGCTCTGCCAGATGCTGCCGTCATCGCACAGGACGAAGGTCTCGATCCGCTTGGCCGCCAGTGATGCGCACGCGATATCCGTGATTGATCGGCCGGCCACGTCTAGTGGCACGGGCCGCCAGCGGAACTCGCGCATGCCTGCCCACCAGTACCTGCACTGGATGGAGTCAGCGGTCGCGGCGAGCAGGACCGGGTCGGTCCTGCCCCACGTGCATGAGGCGATCACGTTGAACTGGCCCGCGGCGGGCGTGTTCAGCGGCGTCGTGGCCCGGCTGGACCAGATAACGCCGTCGCCATCGACGACATAGGCCGTGACGCTAGCGAGGTTGACCGCTCCCATTGGGGCAGACGGGACCGCGACATCTACCACAGGTAGCCGCAGCGGGCATGCCCCGAGCAGTTCGCGCCACTCGGTCAGGCCCTCGTTCATGCACGGGATGCCGTCGATAACCGCGGTGAGGTAAACGCCGCGCCCGTTGCTGCCGGAGGCAAGCGCGGTGACCCTCCCGGTGGTCCGTGGCGGTAGATCACCCCACCCATGCCAGAGCAGGGCGGACTCGCCCGCAGCGCCAGCGCAGCGGCGGATCCGCCCGCTTGAGTTCACGGCGTGAATATCGATGGCGCCCGCCGTGGATGATGTGCACGCGAGGAGCGTGCCCGCCGGCACGGGCACCTTGCGGGAATGCGCCTGCTGCCCGGAGTCGCGGATCTGGGTCAACGCGGCGGCGACGGCCGCCGCGTTCGGTGGACGATCTTCAGGCGCCTTGGCTAGGAGAGCCACAACCAGATCGCTGAGGGCAGCGGGTACCTGGGGACGACGGTCATGCGGGGGGACAGGGACCTCGGTGAGGTGCCGATGTATTAGGGCGGGCAGGCTTGGCCCCTGGAATGGCAGCTGGCCGGTGAGGAGCTCATAGAGCGTGCAGCCCAGCGCGTACAGGTCCACGCTGCGGGTAGCAGGCTCGCCCGCCCACTGCTCTGGCGAGATGTAGGCCGGCGTGCCGAAGAGCTGCCCCGTGCCGGTGATCACCGAAGTGGCGTTCAGGTCACGGGCGATGCCGAAGTCGCAGACCTTTACGGGGCCATCGCCGGCGATAAAGATGTTCGGCGGCTTCAGGTCGCGGTGCACGATCCCCTCGCCGTGGGCATATGCCAGCGCGGCGGCGATCTCAACGCCGACGGACAGGGCCTGGCTGACCGGGAGGCCGCCGGAATGCTCCCTCAGGAGCCTGGCCAGATCCTGGCCGTGCAGCAGCTCCATGACAATGAACATCCGCCCGTCATGCTGACCTATGTCGAAGACGTCGGTGATCCCCGGATGACGGAGCCTGGCCGCACGCTCCGCTTCCCGGCGGAACTGTCGCGCTTCGTCTGGGTCCGAAGCAGCGGCCAGCAGTACCTTGACGGCAACCTCACGGTTGACGCGCAGGTCGCGGCAGCGCCATACCTCGCCCGTTCCACCGCCGCCCAGCAGGCCTTCAAGGCGGTACCTGCCCGTCAGCTCGGTCCCGGACTCCATGAAACTCGCCCACTTCCATCTCGCCGCACCGGCCGAAGCCGCGCGCAACGGCATCGTAACGCCGACGGCGTGGGGATCAGGACGCCATCCATCAGCCTGCGCTACCGCATGGCCGTGGAGAATTACGCCATTCCGTAGAATCCAAGCGCTGCAAAAGCTGAGATAGAGACCTCAAAAATGTGCTTGATCAGAGTCAAGCGGGATGACGCTGTCCGGCCTTAATTCAGTTCAGGCCCAGTGCCCGACAATAGGCTCCTGCCAGCCGGCAGACATATACCGGATTTGCGGGGCGCAAACCGGCAAATCCGGTGCGATTACCCCGCCAAATCGGTATATCCTGGTCGGCAAGCGGCGCGTGCGGTTCCTATGCGGTCACCCTGGTAATCCGCAACCCGAGGGAAGCGAACTGCTCGAACGGCTGGTGGTAGCCGCGTTCGATGTGGTTCACGCCGTGCAGCACCGACGGCCGGTCGGCGACGGACGCGGCGAGCACCGCCGAGAAGCCGGCGCGCACATCCGGCAGCTCGACCTCGGCGCCGCGCAGCTTTGACACGCCCCGGATGACCGCCGAGTGCACGGCGTTCCCGTCGTGGAAGCGGCATGCGGGCCCGCCGAGGCAGGCCGCGAACACCTCGATCTCGCAGCCCATCTTCTGCAGCGCGGGCACGTACACGAGGCGGTTCTCGAATACCGTCTCGTGCAGCACCGACATG
>JAWWPV010000074.1:0-5211 GCA_033854775.1 Trebonia sp. | reverse complement strand
AGATATAGGCGAAGTTCTCCCCGTCCGCTGGCACGGCGACCACCGCGGACGCCGTGTCGTGGGACCCAACGGCGATCAGTGGCAGCGCTTGCCCGTCCGCGCCGGCAAGTCCCCCGCCTTCGCCGCCGCAATTGTCATTGGCCGGCCCGATCACGTCCCCCGGCTGCCGCAGCGCCGGAAACAGTCCCTGGGAGATCCCGATGCGCTCCATCAAGCCGGTCGCCCACCTGCGCGAGGCTACGTCAAGCAGGGCCGTCGTCGACGCGTTCGTCACCTCCGCGCCTGCAGAGCCGGTCAGCCAGTAGGCAAGCAGGTCCGGGATCAGGAGCAGGGTCCGCGCGGCGGCGAGCGCCGGCGTCGCGTCCGCCGCAGCGAGCTGATAGATCGTGTTGAACGGCAGGTACTGGATCCCCGTCGTCGCGTACAGCTTGCTCGCCGCGACCGGAACGCTGATCCCGTCTGTTCGCCGATCCCGGTAGTGCACCGGGTTCCCGATCAGCGTCCCTGAGCCGTCGAGCAGCCCGTAGTCGCAGCCCCAGGAGTCGATCCCGGCGCTCGCCAGCGGAAACGCCGCCGAGGCGGCCTCCAGCCCGGCGACCACGTCTGCGTAGAGCCGCAGAATGTCCCAGTGCAGGGTCCCGCCGACGAGTACGGGGTCATTCGGGAACCGGCTGACCTCGTGCAACTCGACGCCGCCGCTAGAGACCCGGGCGGCGACTACCCGGCCGCCCGAAGCCCCGAGGTCAACCCCGGCTACGACAGCGCTGCCCGTCACCCGAGCTCCCGCCGCACCGCCCACGCGACCGCGTCGATCAGTGCCCGCGCTGCCCCTTCCGGCCTGCGCGTGCCCGGCGTCACCGGAGGAACGCCGCTGCCACCCCGGCGTCGACCGGGATCAGCAGGCCCGTTGTCAGGGGCAGGTCACCGCCAGTCAGCGCGAAGACCGCTGCGGCGATGTGCTCTGGGAGGACCTCTTTCTTCAGCAGGGTCCGCTGGGCGTAGAACGCGCCCAGTTCCTCCTCGGGGACGCCGTACACGGCGGCACGCTGCGCGCCCCAGCCGCCGGCGAAGATCCCGGAGCCGCGTACCACCCCGTCGGGGTTGACGCCGTTGACGCGGACCCCGATCGCGCCTAGCTCGGCGGCCAAGAGGCGGACCTGGTGCGCCTGGTCGGCCTTGGCGGCGCCGTAGGCGACATTGGCCGGGCCCGCGAAGACGCCGTTCTTGCTGACGATGTAAATAATGTCGCCGCCCATGCCCTGAGCTTCCATCAGCTTCGCGGCTTCGCGGGAGACCAGGAAGGAGCCACGGGCCATCACGTCGTGCAGGATGTCCCAGTCGGCGACGGTTGTCTCGGTCAACGGCTTGGAGATCGACAGGCCCGCGTTGTTGACGACGAGGTCAACGCCGCCAAACGCCAGCGCGGCTGACGCGAATGCCGCCGCCACGTCCTCCTCGCTGGTCACGTCTGGGGTAATCGCGACTGCCGCGTCGGCCGGGCCGTTGTCCGCGGCGACGTTCGCTGCCGTCGTGCCGTCCCTGTCGGCCACGACCACGCACGCGCCCTCGGCCGCGAGCCGCTCTGCCGTGGCCCGGCCGATTCCCGAGCCGCCGCCGGTGACCAGGGCGATCCGGCCGGCTAGGGGCTTCGGCTTGGGGCGGCGACGGAGCTTGGCCTCCTCAAGGTCCCAGTACTCGATGCGGAACTTCTCGCTCTCCGGGATCGGGGCGTACGACGAGATCGCCTCGGCGCCGCGCATCACGTTGATCGCGTTCAGGTAGAACTCGCCCGCGACCCGTGCCGTCTGCTTGTCAGCGCCGTAGCTGAACATGCCGACGCCGGGGATGAGGACGATCGCCGGGTCCGCTCCACGCATCGGCGGCGAGTCCGGGGTCGCATAGCGCTCGTAGTAGGCCTGGTAGTCCGCCCGGTAGGCCGTGTGCAGCTCGCGCAGCCTTGTGATGACGTCGTCAAGCGGCGCGGTCGGCGGCAGGTCCAGGACCAGGGGACGGACCTTGGTGCGCAGGAAGTGGTCGGGGCAGGACGTGCCCAGGGCCGCGAGCTTGGCGAGCTTCTCGCTGCCCACGAAGTCCAGAATCGCCGGGTGGTCGCTGTAGTGGCCGAGCTGAGGCTTGTCGGTGGCGGCGAGGCCACGGATGTACGGGGCGATTGCCGCGGCCCGGGCGCGTCGTTCGGTCTCAGGCAGCGGCTCGGTCAGGGTCTTGCCGAACGGGTGCGGCCTGCCATGCTCGTCGATGAACTTCTGCGCGGTCGCGATGATCTCCAGGGAGCGAGCCTCGCACTCGTCGCTGGTGTCTCCCCACGCCGTGATGCCGTGCCCGCCGAGGATCACCCCGATCGCCTCCGGGTGCCCGCTCCTGATCGCGGCGATGTCGAGGCCGAGCTGGAAGCCCGGGCGCCGCCAGGGCACCCACGCGACCCTGACGCCGAAGCACTCGCGCGTCAGTGCCTCGCCGTCCGCCGCGGTCGCGAACGCGATACCGGCGTCGGGGTGCAGGTGGTCGACGTGCGCCGCCTCGACGAGGCCGTGCATCGCGGTGTCGATCGACGGGGCGGCACCGCCCTTGCCGAACGCGCAGAAGTCGAACGCGGCGACCATCTCGTCCTCGCGCTCGACCCCCGGGTAGACGTCGGCGAGGGCGCGCAGCGCGTCCAGCCGGAGGACCGCGAGGCCCGCCTCGGTGAGCGTGCCGAGGTCACCGCCCGAGCCCTTCACCCACAGCAACTCGGCCGCCTTGCCGGTGGCCGGGTCTCGGTCCGTGCCCTTAGCAGAGGCGTTGCCGCCGGCGTAGTTGGTGTTCTTCGGGTCTGACCCCAGTCGGTTGGACCGCGCCAGGAGCGCGGCGATCGCCTGATCGGCTGGCATCCGGTAGGCGTTGCCTGTCATCGGAGTCAGGCCCCCCAGCCGGCGGCGGTTCCGCCCATTCGCTCGGACACGATCTTCTCGGCATACCCGGAGGCCAGGTACGCCTTGACCGGGTCGCGCGCGAGGCCCATCTCCTCGCGCAGCTCTCCGAGCAGCGGCCGGACGTCGGTGTTGTAGGCGTCCATGACGACCGCGTTCGCGGCGAGGACGTCGCCGGCGAGCTGGGCCTCGCGGAGCGCGGCTGCGTCGACGAGCAGCGCCTTGGCGACCGCTTCCTGGACGTTCATGACCGAGCGGATCTGGGCGGGGATCTTCGGCTCGATGTTGTGGCACTGGTCGAGCATGAACGCGATGCCGGGCCCGCTGGCCTGCGCTGCCGCGCCAGTTGCTGTTATCTCCCTGGGCTGGCCCTCGTAGAGGGCGGCGGCCTTGATGACCTCATGCATGATGCGGAACAGCTGGAACGGGTCGGCGGCCCCCACCATCAGGTCGTCGTCGGCGTAGAAGCGGCTGTTGAAGTCGAAGCCGCCGAGCTTGCCCGACTTGAGCAGCAGCGCGACGATGAACTCGATGTTCACGCCTGGGGCATGGTGGCCGGTGTCGACGACGACCTGCGCCTTGCCGCCGAGCGCCTGGCAGTGCAGCAGCGCCGTGCCCCAGTCCGGCACGTCGGTGGTGTAGAACGACGGCTCGAACAGCTTGTACTCGAGAAGCATCCGCTGGCCGTCGCCCAGGCGGGCGTAGACGGCGGCCAGTGCCTCGGCGAGCCGGTCCTGGCGGGCGGCGATGTCGTCCTGGCCCGGGTAGTTGGTGCCATCGGCGAACCAGAGCTTGAGGTCCCTGCTGCCGGTCGCGTCCATGATGTCGACGCACTCAAGGAGGTGCGCCAGGGCCTTCTTCCGCGACTTCGGGTCGGGGTTGCACACGCTGCCGAGCTTGTAGTCGTCGTCCTGGAAGACGTTGGCGTTGACGGCGCCGAGCCAGATGCCGTTGTCACGCGCGTGCGCGGAGAGCGAGGCGTAGTCGTCGACCTTGTCCCAGGGGATGTGCACGGCCATGATCGGCGCGACGCCGGTGTACTTGTGCACCTGGGCGGCGTCGTCGGCCTTCTCATATGGGTTCCGGGGCACGCCCGGCTGGCCGAAGACCTTGAACCGGGTCCCGCTGTTGCCGAACGCCCAGGACGGCAGCTCGATCTGGTGCTGCCGCAGGGCGTCCTTGACTGCCTTCTGGTCAACCATTACAGATCCTCGTTTCTCGCCGGGGCCGCCACTTCGGCGAGCTCGATTCCCAGCAGTTCGGCCGTGGCCCGAAGCTCGGGCAGCAGGTTGCCGGTACCGAGCGCCCAGTGATGCGAGATCCCGGTCGCGCTCCACGCGTCCGTCCACTCACCGGGGTCGCAACCGAAATCCACCCGGGAGGTGGTGTTGCCGATCTTCAGCAGCGGCCCCGGCACGACGGTGCCGGCCGAGGCCACGAACTGGTACGTGCCGTCCCGGCGCTGCGCGATGCCGAAGGTGGTGACCGGCCCGTGCTTCACGTCGAACTCGACCGAGACACCCCAGCCGCGCTTTCCGTGGTAGACGCCGAGACCTCGGAGCATGGGCTTGCGGTCGCTGATGGCGAGGTGCGCGGGGCCGTCGTGCCCCATTTCCACCACGCCGTCGCGGAAATTGAGCGCCTGTAGCTCGGTAAAGGATCCGCCGCCGCCGAGACGGTCGGTGATCAGCATGGCCAGCGACGTCCGCAGCTCGTACTCGCCGGCCGCCGGGACGCCGCGCGCGGTGAGGAGCGACGCCCCCAGGATCATGCCCGCGCCGAGCCGTTCGTGCTGCTCGCCCTCGAGCCCGCGGTGGTAGTAGGCGAGGCTGTCCAGGCCGAAGTCACCGACCAGCGTGTCCAGGCCGACGGAGACCCTGGCGGCCCATCTCAGGTCCGCTTCCTGGACGGAATCGTCGAACGTGAAGATGCTCTTCGCGCATCCGACGCGCTCTTCTTCCTGTTCGCCGGTCACGGCCGCTACCCGGACCCGGAGATCGTCGAACTCGAGGACCTCGACGTGGCCGCCGAAGTTGGCGGTCACCAGGGTGAGGTCCGTCGACACGTCGAGCATGCCGGGGTAAAGGTGTCCCATCAGCCCGTGCCGGCCGTGCCTGAGGGCACCGCGTACTCCGGCGGCCCTGATCCACCGGGTGATCTTCTTCCAGGCGCGCTCGTCGTCCAGGTACCCCGAGACGGAGCGGAACGGCACCCCGCATCTCGTGAACGCGTTGGCCATCTCCGGAAGCGGGCACGCGCCGCAGTACGCCAGCCACTGCCCGGT
>JAWWPV010000073.1:0-2871 GCA_033854775.1 Trebonia sp. | reverse complement strand
CAGGGGCCGGGATCCGTGCCCGGGTGCCGCACAACGTCCGGGTAACGTTGATTCCGGAGGTAATGAGGACAATGCAGCAGCGCGCACTAGGACAGCAGGGCCTTGTCGTGTCGGCGCTCGGCCTGGGAACCATGGGGATGACCATGGCCTACGGCCCATCCGACGAGCAGGAAGGAATCGCGACGATCAGGCGCGCGTACGAGCTCGGCGTCACGTTCTTCGACACCGCCGAACTGTACGGGCACGGTACCGGCAGCAACGAGAAGCTCGTCGGCCGGGCGGTCGCGCCGTTCCGCGACGAGGTGGTGATCGCCACCAAGTTCGGCTTCGACCTGGCCGGCACCCGGCCGAGCGGCGTCGACAGCCGGCCCGAGCACATCCTCGAGGTCGCCGACAACAGCCTGCGCTACCTGGGCACCGATCACATCGACCTGCTCTACCAGCACCGCGTCGACCCGGACGTGCCGATCGAGGACGTCGCGGGCACGGTCAGGCAGCTTATCGACGCGGGCAAGGTCCGCTACTTCGGCCTGAGCGAGGCGGGCCCGGAGACGATCCGCCGCGCCCACGCCGTGCAGCCGGTCACGGCGCTCCAGACCGAGTACTCGATCTTCGAGCGCGACGTCGAGGAGAAGGTGCTGCCCGCCGTGCGGGAACTCGGCATCGGCTTCGTCGCGTACTCACCGCTCGGGCGTGGCTTCCTCACCGCGGCCGTCAAGTCCCCCGACGAGTACGCAAGCGACGACATGCGCCGCGTCCGCGATCCCCGCTGGCAGGGCGAGAACTTCGCCAAGAACCTTGCCGCGCTCAGCCAACTGGAAACGCTGGCCGCCGACAAGGGCATCGCCCTCAGCCAGCTCGCCCTCGCCTGGCTGCTCGCCCAGGGCGATGACATCGTGCCCATCCCGGGAACCCGCAACGCCAGTCGGCTCGAGGAGAACGTGGGCGCCGTGGACGTCACCCTCAGCGCCGACGACCTCCGCCGCATACGGGATGCGTTCCCCGACGGCGCCTACGGGCCCCGCTACGCCGACGCATCCCTGCCTGCCTGGGAGTAAGTCAAGCATCGCGCCACTACCTCGGCTAAGTCGCCTGCACGATCAGTAATCGGTACGCAAGTCACCCGGGTCCGTTCGGAAGAATCAAAAGAGTTGTTCCGCACGGACGCGGGGTGACTCCGCGCCCGTGCGGCATGACCCGGACCCGGAATAGCCCTGCCCCGCGTGCTGTTGGCGGATATATCGAACGCTCCGTCCAGGAAATCGCGAAGAGGTCAGATGCGCAACGTCGGCACGCCCCAGCAAGAGCGGGCGCCGGGCACTCAGCCGCTTCGGGAGGCGCCCCCCGGACCCGCGGCCCTGTCACCCGCAGCCCTGCGGCGCGTGATGCTGGTACTGGCCGTGGCCTGCGGAATGGCCGTGGCGAACATCTACTACTCACAGCCGCTGCTCGGCCGCATCTCCTCGACCTTCGGCGTCAGTCAGGGCAGCACCGAGCTCGTGGTCACCCTGACCCAGCTCGGATACGCCCTCGGCCTGTTCCTGCTGGTTCCGCTCGGTGACCTGCTGGAGAACCGGGCTCTCGCCTCACGCACGCTGCTGGTGACCGCGGCCGCGCTGCTCGCGGCGGGCCTGGCGCCCAATTTCGGCGTGTTCCTGGCCGTGTCCGTGGTGGTCGGGATTAGCTCGATGGTCGCGCAGATCCTCATCCCGTACGCGGCGCACCTGGCGTCCCCGGCCGATCGCGGCAAGGTCGTCGGCAACGTCATGGCCGGGCTCCTGCTTGGCATCCTGCTGGCCCGTACCGTCGCGAGCCTGGTGGCCGCGGCCTGGGGCTGGCGTACCATCTACCTGGCCTCGGCGGTCCTGATGGTCATGCTGTCCGTCCTGCTGGCCCGGATGCTGCCCAGGCGCGTGCCCGAGCTCGGTGGTTCCTACCCCCAGCTCATGCTGTCGACCTTGCGGCTGGTCCGTGAGGAGCCGGTCCTGCGGCGCCGCGCCGCGTGCCAGGCGCTGCTGTTCGGCGCGTTCAGTTGCTTCTGGACTTCGGTGGCGTTCGAGCTGATCCAGCGCCACCACCTCGGCCAGGTGGGGATCGGTATCTTCGCCCTCGTCGGTGCGGCGGGCGCCAGCGCCGCCCCGCTGGCCGGCCGGCTCGGTGACCGCGGGCACGGCCACGTCGGCAGCGGTGTCGCCCTCGTCCTCGCCGTGGCGGCCATGATCCTGGCCGGGCTCGGCGCGGGCAACCTCATTCTGCTGGCGCTGGCCGGCGTCCTGCTTGACTTCGCCGTCCAGAGCCACCAGGTCTTCGGTCAGCGGGAGATCTACGAACTGCGCGGCGACGCCCGGGCCCGCGTCAACACGATCTACATGACCGCGATCTTCCTGGGCGGGTCGATCGCCACCGCGATCTCGGGGACCATATACGACGGTGAGGGCTGGGTCGGCGTCACCAGGCTTGGCGCCGGGCTCGCGTTCGCCTCGCTTTGCATCTGGGCGGTGGCCGCCCTGCGCCGCCCGCGCGCCGTAACCGCGGCCTGATCCGCAGGCCGTCAAGCACCTGGCCGACCAGCGTCGCCGCGAGCGCGTCGGGCAGCGGCTCGTGACCGAGCAGCAGCCGGTAATACACGGGGGCGTAGAGCTGGTCGACCGCGGCGCCGATGTCGGTCCGCGGGTCCAGTTCGCCTCGCTCTATCCCGGCCCGCAGCAGGCTGGCCGATACCTGCCGGCGCGGGCGCAGCCACTGTTCCTCCAGTGCGGCGCGAATGTCGGGGTCGGCCTGGCTGGCCGCCATCAGATCGGCCATCAGCGGCCCCGCATCGCTGTCGCGGAAGAGCCGGACCAGTGACAGCACCTGGGAAGTGAGGACCTC
>JAWWPV010000072.1:0-3055 GCA_033854775.1 Trebonia sp. | reverse complement strand
GATCGTCGCCGATCCGGCGATCTCGCTGCCCGCCGTCGCGCGGGCCGCGGTCGGCGGCGTAGCAGGCAGGGAACCGGGCGGCTGGTGGGAGCGCCAGCTGCACCGCGGCCGGTGCCTGGTCCTGCTTGACGGACTTGACGAGGTGGCCCGCGCCGAGGACCGCCGCGCCGTGGCCGACTGGGTCGAGCGGCAGGTCGCCGCCTACCCGGGCGACGACTTCGTGGTCACCTCCCGGTCGTTCGGCCTCCCAGAGCCGCTGACCGCCCAGGCGGACGTCCTCGTGGTCCGGCCGTTCACGGCCGAGCAGGTTCAGCTCTTCCTTGACCGCTGGTACCTGGCCGCCGAACAGCACGCGACCGGCGCCTCCGGCAGGACGGCGCGGCGCGCCGTGCGGATGCGTGCCCACGAGTCCGCCGCCAGGCTCACCTCGCTGCTCCGCGAGCACCAGGCACTGCATGACCTAGCGGTCAACCCGCTGCTGCTCACGATGATCGCCACGGCGCACCGGTACCGCGGCGCGCTGCCGGGCAGCCGCGCTGACCTCTACGGTGAGATCTGCCAGGTACTGCTTTCGCGCCGCGGTCAGGCCAAGGGCCTGCCAGAACTCCTGTCCTGGCCTGCCAAGCAGGCGCTGCTTGCCGCGCTCGCCCACCAGATGATGCGCGACCACGCAGGCAACCTCCCCGCCGACCGCCTCGCGGAGATCCTCAAGCCCCAGCTGGAGCGCTTCCCCGCGTCGGTCACCGGAGAGGCGTTCCTCGATGACATCGCGCGCAACGGGCTGCTCGTCGAGGCGGCTCCCGGCCGGTACGCCTTCACGCACCTCACCTTCCAGGAGTACCTGGCCGCCCGGCACGTCAGCGCAAATCCCGACCTCGTGAAGAGCCTCGCAGACAACGTCAGCGACCCCTGGTGGCATGAGAGCACCCTGTTGTACGCGGCGACCGCCGATGCCAGCCCGATCGTTCGCGCCTGCCTGGACAGCGGCACGATCCCCGCCCTCACCCTGGCCTTCGACTGCGACGAAGCGAGCACCGAGATCGATCCCGACGTGCGCCAGCGCCTTGAGCGGGAGCGCGGGCGGGCCTACGAGCCAGGTTGCTCCCCCGAGCACCGGCGGCTGATCGCCGGGGTCCAGGCGGCGCGTCACGTGCGCCGCACGCTCACCACCGCCACCGGAGCCAGGATCTGCGCCCGGCCCGTCCCCGCGGACCTGTACTGGCTATTCCTCCAAGACACCGGGGCACCCCAGCCCGACAGCCCGTGCGTCCCCGGTACCGACCAGCCCGCCGCCGGCATCTGGGGCACTGAGGCGAACGCCTTCGTCACGTGGCTGAACTCGATCACCGCCACCGCCACGGGCAGCGAGGTCAGGCTCCCGCGCCACGAGGAACTCCAGGAGGAGGCCATCGCCGGCACCCTCACCCGCCAGCTCCCGGCCTCCGTAACGTCCGCGTGGACCCAGCACGAGCCGGGACTGTGGCTCCGTCCCGGCCAGCCCCACCCGCACGAGCTAACCGGCGCCGCGATCAGCCGGGCCATCGCCGCCGATGCCAGGAACACCGCGATACTGCCCCAGGTACTCACCGCGGCGGTCCTCGACGTCGCAGTTAACATCATCCGCGACCTCGACGACGTCCGCGCGCTGAGCGGCGCCCTCGCCGGCGACCTCACCGCGCGCGCCAACTCCGAGGGTGAGGTCGTCGACCTCATGCACGCGCACGCCCACGCCATCGTTCTCACCTACGCCCACGCCCTCGGCCTCGCACGCGCCGTCGCCGTCACCGACACCTGCGCCGCCGACCCTGACCTCATCCGCACCATGGGCCTGACTACCGCTCGCGCCCTGGCCGACGCCATTGCCGGCGACCTCGTCGGCGCCATCGGCCTCGCCCACGCCAGCGCCGTGGAGCTCGCCGACGCCATCGACCTCGACCTGAACATCCTCAGCGCCTTCGACTTTGACCTGGCTCACGTCCTCACCCTCGACCGCGCCCACGCCGTCACCCTCGATCGCGCCTACACCCTCGCGCGCGGCATTCCGCGCGCCGCCGATCCCGACCTCGCCCGTGTCTTCGGCCTCGCCGGCGCATACCCCCTCGACCCGGCGCTGCCGCTTCCCGGAGTCCTCGGGCTGCCGCTGCGCTGGGTCGCTGACGGGCCTCTCGCCGGCCTCCTGCTTCAGGTACTCGCTGGCTCGCCTCCGGGCGTGAGCGCCCGCCCGCTGCCAGGCGACCCCTACCAGGCATTCGCGCTCGCGCTCTGCTCCCAGGCGGGGATCCACGAGACCGCGCGGCTCAGTGCGGCCCTCGGCAGTCCACTTACCGGCGCGCTGCGTGACCTGACGGCGGCGGGGCCCGCCAACGACTGGAACCAGTCAACTGGGCTTGTCCGCCTGACGGACGCCTGCGCGCCGCTGTCCAGTACGCACCGGCCCCCAAGTCCGCCAGAGGCGGCGGCGCTCAGAGCCGTCGCGCTTGCCCTGGCCGGCCGCGCCACCGTGCCGGGAGCCGATGCCCCAGGCGTCCTGCGCACCGTCGCCGCCACGGTCACGCTGACCGAGAACCGGGGCAAGGGCGAGTCCATGGCCGGCGAGTCGATCATCCTCGCGGTCGTGTAGCGGGTCCCCGGGATCTGTGTTATCCCGTGCGGTGCTTCCCACGCTCGGTGCGGCCGTGCCAGCGTCATGCCCGCCGCGGATTAACGTGTGCGCCATGAGTATCGACTGGACTGAGGAACTGGCCGGGCAGCTCGACGCGCACTGGCGGTCCCAGCTCCGCCCGCGCCTCGACGGCCTCACCGACGAGGAGTACTTCTGGGAGCCCGTGCCCGGCATGTGGTCGGTCAGGCCGCGCGCGGAAAACAAGTCACCGATCGCCCTCGGCGGCGGCGAGTTCACGCAGGACTTCGCCCGGCCGGCGCCAGACCCGGCACCGGCGACGACGATCGCGTGGCGCGAGGCCCTGCATCACGGCGCCGAGGTCGCCCTGCTCCGCGACCTGTTCCGCTGGCAGCCCCGGTAGGTGCTGCACATGTCAAGCAAGTTGCTTGACAT
>JAWWPV010000071.1:0-3117 GCA_033854775.1 Trebonia sp. | reverse complement strand
CGCGTTCAACATCGCCAACAAGACGCCGAGGAGCGGCGGCGGGGCCCTCGCGACGTTCTCGATCTTCGCCACCTTCCCGTCGGCCTACTTCCACGGCGGGATCCCCGGGCCGCTGATCGACCAGATCGTCGGCACCGCGTTCCTGCTGATCTTTGTCGTGGCGGTGATCGACCTTCGGAACTCCGCCGTGGGATCCAACCTGGCACCGCTCGTGATCGGCCTGGGCGTGGCGGCGATCGGCATGTCCTACGGGGCGAACGCGGGCTACGCGATCAACCCGGCCCGCGACTTCGGCCCCCGGCTGTTCGCCTACTTCGCCGGCTTCGGCAAGGTCGCCCTCCCGGGCAGCTACAGCGCGGGCGGTCTCACGTTCAGCGACTACTTCTGGATACCCATCGTGGGGCCGCTCATCGGCGGCGTCATCGGGGTCGTTGTCTACGACCTGTTCATCGGCGACGTGCTGCACGCCCGGCTCAAGAAGGCCGAGGACATCGAGGGGCCCATCGCCGAGAGCCAGCTGCGGGAGGAACCTGGAACGAGCGCGCGGGCCGAGGGTACGATCCCGGAGACCCGGCGGCCGGACGAGTCCGAGACTCCCGCGCGCAGGATCCGCGAGTAGCGCACGGGCCTGAGCAAAGGCGCCAGAACCCGAGAGAGAGGCAGTCATGCCGGATTACGTCGCCGCCGTCGACCAGGGCACCACGAGCACCCGGTTCATGATCTTCGACCATTCAGGCAACGAGGTGGGCAAGCACCAGCTCGAGCACGAGCAGGTCCTGCCGCGGGCAGGCTGGGTGGAGCACGACCCGGTGGAGATCTGGGAGCGCACCGCCTCCGTCATCCAGTCCGCGCTGAACCGCGCCGGCCTGGTCGCGGCGGACCTGGCCGCGCTCGGCATCACCAACCAGCGCGAGACCACGGTCGTCTGGAACCCGAAGACCGGGCGTCCCTACTACAACGCCATCGTCTGGCAGGACACGCGCACCGACCGGATCGCCAGCGCGCTTGACCGGGACGAGCGCGGCGGCGTCATCCGGCGCAAGGCGGGCCTGCCGCCCGCGACCTACTTCTCCGGCGGGAAGATCCAGTGGATCCTGGAGAACGTCGCCGGGCTCAGGGAAGCGGCGGACCGCGGCGAGGCCGTCTTCGGCAACACCGACACGTGGGTCATCTGGAACCTGACCGGCGGCGTCAACGGCGGCATGCACGTCACCGACCCGACGAACGCGAGCCGCACCATGCTGATGAACCTGGAGACCCTGGACTGGGACGACGAGCTGCTGTCGTTCTTCGGCATTCCCCGGCAGATGCTGCCGGCCATCAGGCCCTCCTCGGCGCCCGGCGGCTACGGCGAGCTCACCGGCCTGGCGGCGCTGGCCGGCGTCCCGCTCACCGGCGACCTCGGCGACCAGCAGGCCGCCACGGTCGGCCAGGTCTGCTTCTCGCCAGGCGAGGCGAAGAACACCTACGGCACCGGCAACTTCATGCTGCTCAACACCGGCGAGGAGGTCGTCCGCAGCAAGAACGGCCTGCTCACGACCGTGTGCTACCAGTTCGGCGAGAACAAGCCGGTCTACGCGCTCGAAGGCTCTATCGCCGTCACCGGGTCGGCGGTGCAGTGGCTGCGCGACCAGCTCGGCATCATTTCCGGTGCCGCCGAGGTCGAGGCCCTGGCCAGGCAGGTCAGCGACAACGGCGGCGTCTACTTCGTGCCCGCGTTCTCCGGCCTGTTCGCGCCGTACTGGCGCAGCGACGCCCGCGGCGCGATCGTCGGGCTTTCGCGGTATAACACCAACGCTCACCTCGCCCGGGCCACGCTTGAGGCCATCTGCTACCAGAGCCGCGACGTCAGCGATGCGATGGAGCAGGACTCCGGCGTGCACCTGGAGGTGCTCAAGGTCGACGGCGGCGTCACGGCGAACGACCTGTGCATGCAGCTCCAGGCCGACATCCTCGGCGTGCCGGTCAGCCGCCCCGTCGTCGCCGAGACCACCGCGCTCGGCGCCGCGTACGCGGCCGGCCTGGCCACCGGGTTCTGGTCCACCACCGAGGAGCTCCGCGTCAACTGGAACGAGTCCAAGCGCTGGCTCCCGGAGTGGGCGGAGGAGCAGCGGGCCAGCGGCTACCTAGGCTGGAAGAAGGCGGTGGAGCGCACGCTCAACTGGGTAGAGGTCGACTGACGCGACGACAGGGGAGAGGCTTACTGTGACGGCGCTATCGCCTGCCGGGCGCCGCGAGGCAATCGCCCGGATGGCCGAGAACGAGATCGACGTCCTCGTCATCGGCGGCGGCGTCGTCGGTGCGGGCACCGCGCTTGACGCAGTCACCCGCGGCCTTACCACCGCGATCGTCGAGGCGCGGGACTGGGCGAGCGGCACGTCAAGCCGGTCGAGCAAGCTGATCCACGGCGGCCTCCGCTACCTGGAGATGCTCGACTTCGGCCTGGTCAGGGAGGCGCTGCGGGAGCGCGGCCTGCTGCTCGACCGGATCGCGCCGCACCTGGTGAAGCCGGTGCCGTTCCTCTACCCCTTGCAGCACCGGGTGTGGGAGCGCGGCTACGCGGGTGCCGGGGTGGCGCTCTACGACGCGATGGCCTTTACCTCGGGCACGGCGCGCGGGCTGCACCACCACCGGCACCTGACCCGCAGGCAAGCGCTGCGCGAGGCCCCGTGCCTGCGCAGGGGCGCGCTCACCGGCGCCATCCAGTACTGGGACGCCCAGATGGACGACGCCAGGTTCACCATGACCGTGGTGCGGACGGCGGTGTCGTTCGGCGCGCTTGCGGCGAACCGGGCCAAGGTGACCGGCTTCCTGCGGCAGGGCGAGCGGGTCACCGGCGCCCGGGTCACCGACCTGGAGACCGGCGAGGAGTTCGAGGTCCGCGCCAAGCAGGTCATCAACGCCACCGGCGTGTGGACCGACGACACGCAGGGGATGGCGGACACCCGCGGCCAGTTCCACGTCCGCGCGTCCAAGGGCATCCACCTCGTGGTGCCCCGCGACCGCCTGCCGTCCAGTACCGGGCTGATCCTGCGGACAGAGAAGAGCGTCCTGTTCGTCATCCCGTGGGGACGGCACTGGATCATCGGCACCACCGACACCGACTGGACGCTGGCG
>JAWWPV010000070.1:0-3785 GCA_033854775.1 Trebonia sp. | reverse complement strand
CCGCCGCGACCGGCGGTACGAGATGTTCCTGACCGCCGCGCCGATCAACGTCCCCGGTGGCATCGGCTCGCCGGCCAACGCGCTGGCCATCAAGTAACGCCGGGCGGTCAAGGTTAAACTTCCTTTTCGGCTTCCTCACCCTGGTGGCGCTGGCCTACTTCTGGCGGAAGGTGCCGGAGACCAAGGGCGCGTCGGTTTTCGAGTTGCCAGTCCCGGGCGTGTCTTGGTCCCGCGGGCCGTTGGTTCCGCGTCTTGTCTTGCCTCGCGCGGGTTCTCGGGCGCCGTTGACCGCTGTGATCGCGGGTCATCCGGGCGGCGGCCCAGGAAAGCCGGCCGGTTCGCCCGCTATGCCCCGGTTTCCCGGCGCTGCGGGCCGGCTGTTTCCGTGATCGCGGGTCATCGGGGGCGGATATCGCCACTTTTGACCCGCAGTAATCTAGCAGGCGCATTGTGACCGGCGTTTTGTTCGGTTTTATGACGGCGAGACGGCAGCCTGCCGGGCATTTCCCCGCGATGACCCGCGGTCACCGCCCCGGGCGGCCGACCGCCTGGAAGGGGACCGGCCCGGTAGGGCAGGCGGGCAGGCGGGCAGCGGAGCACTTTCACACCGGGACGGAGACAGCGGCGAATGCCGGCTTACCTCCAGACGGTCCCCAAGGGCCGCAGCCTCCAGGAGACTGAGCGCGACCTCATGCCGGCGCGCTCCTAACGACCGCCAGCTGGGGCAGGACATGGGACGACCAAGCGGAGCACGCTACCGTTCGGGATCATTCATTTGATCTTTCCGAACGACAGCGTGCTTCGCGTTCCAGGTCAGGAAGCCGTCTCCTGGCGGCGCGAGGCCAGCCAGAACAGCAGGCCGAGGACCGGGAACGCGGCCGCGACCAGGGTCGCGCCGGTCCAGCCCCAGTGGTCGTAGGCCTGGGCGCCGACCGCCGAGCCGACCGCGCCGCCTGCGAACATCGTCGTGACGTAGACGGTAGTCAGCCGGGAGCGGGCCTGCGGCAGCAGGTCGTAGATGACACTCTGGTTGATGACGTGCGCGCCCTGCACGCAGGCGTCCATGAGCAGCACGCCGATGATCAGCAGCACGAGGCCGGCTGCGCCCAGGTGCGCGCCGCCAAGGCCGATCGGCAGGTAGGCCGCGGCAAGCAGCGCGAGCGCCGCCCCGGTGGCCGGCCAGCGCAGCCTCGGCCGCTTATCGAGGGCCCTGCCGCCCGCCAGTGAGGTGATCGCTCCGGCCGCGCCGACCAGCGCGAACAGGCCGATGTCCAGCTGGGAGAAGTTGTACTGCGGGCCGGAGAGCAGGAAGGTGACCGTCGTCCAGAAGCACGCGAAGCTGCCGAACCCGCAGGCGGCGATCAGCGAGCGCCAGCGGAGCACCGGCTCGGTGCGGGCGATGTCGAGCACGCCGCGCAACTGCGCCCGGTAGCTGATCACGAGCTGCGCGCCGTGGTCGGGCAGGGCGCGACGCAGCATGACGGCGGTCAGTGCAATGAACACGGCCGCGGCCCCGTAGACCGCGCGCCATCCCGCGAAGTCGGCGACCACCCCGGCGAACGTGCGGGAAAGCAAGATGCCGATCAGCAGGCCGCCCATCAGCGTGCCGATCACGCGGCTGCGCTCGTTGTCGTTCGCCAGCGTCGCCGCGTACGGGACGAGCATCTGGACGACCACGGACGTGACGCAGCACAACGCGATGGTCGCGTCAAGCACGGGCAGATTGGGGGCGAGCGCGGCGCCTGCCAGGGCGATGGCGGAGCACGCGAGCAGCCCGGTCAGCAGCGGCCGGCGGCGCATGATGTCACCGGCCGGCACGATGAACAGCAGCCCGACCGCATAGCCGAGCTGCCCGACCGTCACGAGGAGCGAGGCGCTGCCCTCGGCGACGTGCAGTGAGTCGCCGATGGAGTGCAGCAACGGCTGGGCGTAGTACAGGTTGGCGACGGTCACCGCGCAGGTGACGGCCATAAGCCTGACGAGGCCGCGGGACAGGCCGTGCTGTTCGTAGGGGACAGCCGCCGTGCCCTGGTTCCGCGTTTCCGCGGCAGGGCACACGTCTGGCTCACTCATGGATCTCCCGTGGATAGGTGTTCCGCCCAAGTACTTATGTAGATACAACTAAATAAGCGGCGGATGATTCCGCGAGGAGAAGCCATGAACCCGTTTGGAATGACTCTGGGCGCTACCATCTGAGCGTGACTGACCACACTCCCTCTGTCGCGTCCGACAACGCCGAGCTTGACGGGCAGGGCCTGCTCGGATCGCTCGCCAGGACGGTAACCCCCGACGGCACCGACCTTCTCGGGACCCGCGAGGAAGCGGTGCCCTGGCTGCGCGCGGCCAGGCTGCTGCCCGAAGACGCCGTCATCAGCGGCTCTGAGCACGGCGCGCTGCTGCGCTTGCGCGACGCGCTGCGCGACGTCCTCACCGCCCGGGCTTCCGGTACCGCCGCCCCGGACGCTACCGCACGGCTCACGCGGGCCCTCGCCGACGGGCGGCTCGTGGTGACCGTCTCGCCGGCCGGCGCGGCCGTGCTGGCCAGTTCCGCGCGGGCCAACTACTCCAACACCGTCGCGGCCATCGCCATCGCGGTCGCCGAGGCCTGGTAGCCCGCGCGGGCGGGCGGCCGGGACGCACGCGGGAATGCCGTAGTGCCTGTTTTCGCTGTACCCCCGGCAGGGACTCAAGAATTAGGAGCGAAATGAGCACCGTCGCACTAACCGAGCAGAACTTCGAGCAGACCGTCACCGGCGAGGGGATCACCCTGGTCGACTGGTGGGCGGCCTGGTGCGGGCCGTGCCGGCAGTTCGGGCCGGTCTTCGACGCCGCGAGCCAGGAGCACGAAGACATCACCTTCGGGAAGATCGACACCGAGGACCAGCAGGGCCTGGCCGCCGCGGCGCAGATCACGTCGATACCGACGCTGATGGCGTTCAGGGATGGCGTCCTGGTGTTTTCCCAGGCCGGCGCGCTGCCCGCCGCCTCGCTCGAGAAGCTGATCCAGGCCGTGCAGGACCTCGACATGGAGCAGGTCCGGAACGAGATCGCGGCACAGCAGACGTCCTGACCCCGTTTGGCCGGTCGGCAAGACTGTTGTGCGCTGGGCGGAATACTTCCCTCCTGGCGGGTAGGCCTGACTATGAGCCGAAAGGCGATTGTCGCGGTTGACCCGAAAGGGAAGTGATAGCAGTGGTTGGGATCATGCGGATACGCCGCACCCACGGGATCATCGGCGGGCTGCTGGTGGCCCTGCTCGGCATCTGGGGCGGCATCATCCCGTTCGTCGGGCCTTACTTCAACTACGCGTACACGCCGGACAAGGCGTGGACCTACACCAGCGGGCGGCTCTGGCTGGAGATCCTCCCCGGCGCCGGCGCACTGCTCGGCGGGCTGCTGATCATGGTCGCGCGAAGCAGGCACGTCGCCCTGTTCGGCGCGTTCCTCGCGGTCGCGAGCGGTGCCTGGTTCGCCCTCGGCAACGTCTTCGCGCCACTGTGGACCGTGGCCGGGCCGGCGGGCGGCCCCGCGAGCAGCGGCACGGTCATGCGCGCCCTTGAGCAGGTCGGGTTCTTCACCGGGCTCGGCGTGGTGATCGTCATGGTCGCCGCCGCGGTCGCGGGGCGTATCAGCGCCGTCCCCGGCGTTACCGCCGAGATCGACCGCCCGACCATCCCGGTCCCGGCCAGCCGCGAGTCGACGGACCAGACCGAGACGGAGTCCATCGGGTAAGTCCACTGGTAAGGCCGTGGTCGTCTTCCCCCGCCGCCTCCGCGCGGGGAAAG
>JAWWPV010000069.1:0-5525 GCA_033854775.1 Trebonia sp. | reverse complement strand
ACCGAGAGGTATCCGCCCAGGCATGCCTCGGGCAGGGCCAGGAGACGGACGCCGCGCTCGCGGGCGGCGGCGATGTGGGCGTCGATCGCGGCCAGGTTGGCCTCGACGTCCCGGCCGAAGCCGGCGGCGACGGCTGCGACGGCAGTGACGCCGGTCATCGCTGTGTCCTTTCTACGGCTGCGGCACCGGGATCGGTCGCGCGGCCGAGGCCGGTGACGGTGCTGACCGCCTCGGTGATGACACCATCGGGCCAGCGCAGAGCGACGCCCTCGCCGGGGACGAGCTCGCCGCAGACCGCAGTGGTGAGAAAACCGGGCAGAGCCGGCCGCCTGGCGCGTCCGGGTGCGGCCTGCCGCGTGGCTTCCTCGGCTGAGACGATCGCGAAGCCGGGAAAGCAGGTGAGCCAGTCGGCGCGGGTGGTGCTGGCCGGGGCAGGGATGCCGGCGACATCGAGGATGGCCCGGCAGCCGGAGGCCTCGGCGAGCATGCCGGCGGTGCCAATCAGGCCGGACATGGACACGTCCTTGGCCGCGGCAGGGGCGAGCGCGGGGACGACGCCGGCCAGCGCGCGCAGTTCGGCCGGGGTACGGCGAGTGGAACTGTCCCACTGGCTGCCCGTGTAGCCGGGGCGCCAGCTGCCACCGAGGTCGGCGGTGACCCGGAGCCGCTGCCCAGGCCTGGCACCGCCGCCCGCCACCGGGTGATCTGTGCGGCCTAGGGCGGTGACTGACAGCGCGGCTGGCACGCCGAGTTGGGTATGGCCGCCGAGCACCGGGACACCCCAGGCACGGGCCGCGTCGGACAGTCCGCGCAGCACGCGGCGCGCGAAGCTGGCGTCGCGGGCACCGAGCGCGTCCATCAGCCCGACCGGGGTTGCGCCCATCGCGTAGAGGTCGTTGACGTTGACAAGCACCGAGCACCAGCCAGCCCACTCGGGGTCACGCTCGACCATGGAGGGGAGGATGGCGTCGGTGGCGGCAATGACGTCAGTGCCAGGCACCGGCGCACCGTCGTCGCCGCGCCAGGCATCCCTGCTGACAAGGTCGCCGACCAGCGGGCCGATTGCCGCCTTGGTGACCGCGGCGAGCCGGCGGAAGCGGGCAGCCGGCCAGTCCGCGAGGACGTGCGGCGTTCCGTGCAGGTCGAGGCGCTCACGTGGGACCCAGCCCAGGCGGCGGAAGAGCGCTTCGTGGCGGGCCTGCACGATGGCGTCGAAACGGAGCGCGCCCCGTGACTCGGCCTCGGCGCAGGCGGCACGGATGAGCGCCGCACCGATACCGTGAACGAGCCGGGAGTCCTGGGTGACGGCGAGCCGGCTTCCGCGCCACCAGCCGAGATCCGGCACGGACGGCCCGTCGCCGGTCATCGGATGCAACCGGACACCGCCGAGCACCTCGCCGGCGTCTAGCCCGCCGGCCCTGCGGGCGAGCAGGACGACGGTGCGCGGGTCGTCGTCGTGGTCGTCCCAGTCGGTACCGGCGAAGAGCCCCTGCTCTGTGACGAAGACGTCGTGCCTGAGGCGGCGGTAGGCAGATAGCTCCGCGGCGTTCCCCACGGGAGCGATCTGGAACTTCTCCGGCGGCGGGACCCGGATCGCGCCGGTGAGGATGATCTCGTCGAACACGCTGGTCATGAGGCCGTCTCCAGCGAGCTGACCGCGTCGGTGCAAGCGGCAAGAGCGGAGCACGCGCCGCAGGCGGCGCAGCCGGCCGCCTGGTCGGCGCCGAGCATGCCGGCCCTGCTGAGCGCCGTGGCGACGCGCTGGGTGACGTCGTAGACGACAGCGTGCGGCGGCGCGGGTACCTGGTCGACTTCCCTGGCCAGGGTGCCGGCGAGCGGGCGGTAAGGCACGACAAAGGGGTAGACGCCCATGCCGATGAGTTCTTCGCAGCCGGCGACGAGCTCGTCCGGATCCTCCCCCAGGCCGATCAGGATATAGGTGGAGACCTGGTTCCAGCCGAATACGCGGACGGCCTCTGCCCAGGCGGCACGGTACTCGCTCATCGGCACCGTCCCCTTGCCTGGCATCCACCGCAGCCGGGCCGCGTCGTCGAGCGACTCGACGTGGATCCCGATGGAGCGAGCTCCCGCGTCGTACAGTTCCTGGATCGAGGCGAGGTCGCCCGGCGGCTCAAGCTGCACCTGAACAGCGAAGCCAGGGACGGCCTCGCGCACAGCGCGCACGCAGCGGGCAAGGTGGGCGGCGCCCCTGTCCCGGCCGGTAGAAGTGCCGGTGGTCATCACCATCTGGGTGACGCCGTCGAGTTCGACCGCGGCGCGCGCGACCTCGGCGAGCATCGCCGGGGTCTTCACCGCGATCGTCGCGCCCGCCGCAAGCGACGCCTCGATGGCGCAGAACCGGCAGCGAGTGTCTCCCCCGTACCGAGAGCAGGTCTGTACGACGGTGGTGGCGAGCACGCTCGCGGAATGGAGGCGGGCGATCTTCTCGTACGGGATGCCCTCCGCTGTGGTCAGGTCGTAGAAGCGCGGCCTGGCCACGGCCTCGACGCCCATGCCGGTGTCGGCGCCATCGAGCAGCAGCTTGCCGCCGCTGACCGTGTAGGGCGAGCGGGGACTGAGCGGGATGGCCGCGCCGACCCCGCCGAGCAGGACGTGGCCGTCGTCGCTCGGACCTGCGCCAGCCCGACGCGAGACGGGTGCGTCAAGCAGGCGGATGCCCTGGATGGCGACGTCCACCCGCGTGGACAGGCGGGCGGGCGGCGTCGGGCCAGCAGGTGCGGAAGCCGGGGTCGGCGCAGTCGTCATCTCACCCTCACGTCAGAGGTTGTAGGTGGAGTTGATGATGGCCCCCTTGCGGGCGTAGTGGATGAGTGCGTCCTGGACGTCGAGCGGGTGCGACGGTATGACGCCCTCAATGAGGTCCTCCTCGCGCAGGCCGTGCAACGCCATGCCGAAGCGGCAGCAGTACACGGTCCCGCCCTCCTTGATGAAGGTCTCGATCGAGCCGTTGGTGTTCTGCTCACCAGGGAAGCCAGAATCACCGGTGGTCGGGAAGCCGCGGGTCGCCATGCAGGCCAGAGTGCCTGGACCGTAGAAGTAGATCGCCGACTCAAAGCCCTTGCGCAGTGCGCGCGTCGCCTGGAGGATCGCCACGAAGCTAACCGACGACTCGTGCGGGATGCCGTGGATGAGAGTGAGGTAGGACTCGCCATCCTCGGCACGGTAGTCGGGGAAGATCTTGGTGGAACCGTAGATGCTGGTGCCCGCGGCCTGTGAAGGATGCGGGATCTCGCTCAGCGACTTCTCGATGTTGGCCTGGATCTGGGCCTCGATGTCGCTGACGTCGGCGGTGGACTCGGCCATGGATTCTCCTGTTAGTGGTTGACTGGACCGGTAATGAGATGACTGAACAGACCCGACGTCACGCCGATGGCGTGGCCTCGGAGTAGTAGCTGTCGTGATGAGGACTGACCTGGTCGGCGGGTGGCGTCATAGGCGCTGACGCCTGGTTCCGCGTCATTGCGGGATCTCAGCCGTAAAGGACCGAGAAGTTCTCCGAGAAGAATGCGCGGGCAAGGTCGCCGTCACCGGCTGCGGCGCGGAGCCTGGCATATTCGCCCTCGAAGTCGCCCCACGGCGCGTCGGTGGCGAACAGGATCCGGTCGTGGCCGATGCCGCGCCGCTCGACCTCCTTAACTAGCCATACCGGCGCGAAGCCGATCGTCCAGCTGGTGTCCGTGTAGACCTTGAAGCCGCGCTCGATCCAGTCGAAGAGGCGGCCGCCGATCAGTTTCATGTGGCCGCTCATGCCGCCTCCGAGGTGCACCAGGTGAATAGGCACGCCGTCCGGGCCTGCGTACTCCTCCACCAGCGCGCCGATCTGGTCGATGTCGGAGGCGGCACCCGGGCTGGTGTGGACGTGTA
Organism: Trebonia sp.; assembly: GCA_033854775.1. Lineage (GTDB taxonomy): Bacteria > Actinomycetota > Actinomycetes > Streptosporangiales > Streptosporangiaceae > Trebonia. Next base: position 1,640 of record JAWWPV010000069.1, on the reverse strand, counting down.
CCACTAGCCCGTGCTCGCGGGCGGCGTGGAAGATGCGGTCGAGCTGAGGCTTGCAAGCGGGATCAGCCGGGTGCCCGCCGAGCAGGAAGCTGGTCTTCAGGACCGCCACGCCCGGCTCGCCCGCCAGCGCGAGCGCCTTGGAATTGCGGTCAGCGTCCGAGGGGTTCGGCGAGACCCACAGTCCGCAGCGGATCCGGTCGTCGCGCTGCGCCGCTTCGATGGCAAGACCGTTCAGGTCGAAGGCGACGTCCGGATCGGGGACGCCGTAATTCGGGAGGACCAGCGCGCGCTCGATGCCGGCTGCGTCAAGGTCGGCGATCAGCTCGTCGACGGTCCCCTTGGCGGTCACGTCGGCGGTGATCGCCGGGCCGTCGTAGAAGGGATACGCCGGCATCCGGCCGATATGCCGATGAGCGTCCCGAAGTGGCCTGGTCATGGCCCAAGCCTGCAAGGCATTTATTTCCGAATGGTTACGCCAGGAATACCTTGCTCGTCTCGGCATGTAAGTTTGGTGTTACGCGGGGCCACTGCTGCGCCACCATCGGCGGTCACAACTGGCTAACGCTGGTTCGGCGTGTCCTCCTGGGTCAGGTTGCGGGTGAGGGGCGATCTGGGCCGCCCTGCCGTGCAGGTACCGCTGGTGCGGGAGGCTTGCCGTGTGCCGGGCAGCTTCGAGGTACGCGTCATGGGCGGCGGCGGTGTCTCCTGCCATTTCGAGTAGCTGCGCGCGGACCGCATGGAAACGGTGCCCGGTGGCGAGCCGGTCGTCGGCGGCGAGCTCGTCGATCAGGTCCAGCCCGGTGCGCGGGCCGTGCGTCATCGCCGCGGCGACGGCGTGGTTGAGGCTGACGACGGGGTTGGGTGAGGCTTCCCGTAGGAGCTCGTAGAGGGCGAGGATCTGCGGCCAGTCGGTGTCCTCCGGGCCCGCGGCCTCGTCGTGGACGGCCGCGATCGCCGCCTGCAGCTGGAAAGGACCCGGGTGCAGTCGCTGCAGGGTGGCGGTGATCAGGGCGACGCCCTCGCCGATCGCGGCGGCGTCCCACCGGCTACGGTCCTGCTCGGCCATGGGAACGGGCTGCCCGTCGGACGCGGTCCGCGCCGGACGGCGGGCGTCGGTCAGCAGCATCAGGGCGAGCAGCCCCGCGGTCTCGGTGTCGGCGGGCAGCAGGCGGTGCAGCAGCCGGGTCAGCCGGATCGCCTCGGCGCACAGGTCAGGTCTCAGCAGTCCGGGACCGGATGTCGCCGCGTAGCCTTCGGTGAAGATCAGGTAGAGCGCGTGCCGGACTGCCGGCAGGTGCCGGGTGCGCTCCGCGGGCGCGGGCGCGGCGAACCGGGCGTCGCTGTCGGTGATGGCCCGCTTGGCCCGAGTGATCCGCCGCGTCATGGCCCCCTCGGAGACCAGGAACGCACGGGCGATCTCCGCAGTGGTCAGGCCGCCGACCGCGCGCAGTGTAAGTGCGATCTGTGAGGCGGGCGACAGTGCGCGATGGCAGCACAAGAACAGCAGGATCAGGGTGTCGTCGGCGTCGCCTGGCACGTCGTCGGCACGGGGTGATGCCCACTGCTCCGGCGGGACCAGCGCCGCGACGGTCGCCTCGCGACGGCGACGGGCCTCCTCGGCGAGATCGGAAGAGCACACG
>JAWWPV010000068.1:0-2857 GCA_033854775.1 Trebonia sp. | reverse complement strand
GGACGTCGAGGGACGGCGCTCCCCCGGTGCCGACGATCAGCCTTGAGGTCAGGTCGCGGCCCGCCAGGTGCCATGGGCGGGCGGCGGGCGGAGGCACGCTCCCGTTCGGAGTCTTCATCTTTCTTCCTATCCTCCCTGGACGGCGGTCACGACCTCGACCACGGATCCGTCTGCGAGCGGGGTGTCCGGCCACGCGCGGCGGGGCACGACCTCGCCGTCGAGGGCGGCGGCGACCCCCTGCGCGGACGGGACGAGCTGGGTGACGAGGTCCGCGAGGGTCGCGCCGGGCGGGAGCTCGCGCGGGTCTCCGTTGACGGTGAGGGTCATGGCGCGTACCCCCCGCTGCGCGGTGCCGCGCGCCTGGTCGCAAAACCCGCGAGCGTATCAGGCGCGCGCCGCCGCGCGGCCGGCGTGGTGAATCTGCCGGGGTGGAAGGGGGTCCAGGTGGTATGGATTTCCTGGCCGCTGAGGATGGCGGTGACCGCGTCGGCCGTGATGGCGGACAGGAGGATGCCGTTGCGGAAGTGGCCGGCGGCGATGATGAGGCTTCCGCTGGCGCCCGCGGCGTCGCCCGGGCCGGAGATGGGGCCGAGGATGGGGCCGTTGTCGCTGGTGCCTGGCCGCAGCCCGGCGCTGGCCTCGGCGAAGATGAGCTCGCTCACCGCGGGGACCGCGGTGGTGGCGTCGCGGAGCAGGTCATGGACGGCGCCCGCGGTGACGTCCCGGTCGTCGCGCTCCTCCTGGGTCGCGCCGACGACCAGCTCGCCGTCCTGGCGCGGGACGAAGTAGAGGTCGTGACCCTGGACGATCGCGCGAACGGTGTGCGTGAGGAGGTGCGGGATGTTCCCCGGGTGCCGCAGGCGGAGGAGCTGGCCCTTGACCGGGCGGATCGCCGTGCGGATCTCTTCTGGCACGCCGTCGAGGGCGCGGGTGGCGTGGCCGGCGGCGATGACGACGTGCCGCGCGCTGAGCGTCGTTTCCGGCGTTACGGCTCTGCCGGCCGCCGTTACCCGGACCTGGCCGTCGTCGACCGCCGTGACGGTGCCGCTGAGCGTCCTGACGCCGCTTGTCGCGGCGGCCGCCCTGAGCGCGGCCAGGTAGCGGCGGTTGTCGACGGACAGGTCGCCCGTGGCGAGGACGCCGCCGCGCGTGCTTGGGGCGAGGAAGGGCTCGAGCCTGCGGCACTCCCTGGCGTCGAGGCGCTCGGCCGCCAGGCCGATCGAGTGCCGGAAGTCGGTGAGCCGGTCGAGGGCGGCCAGGTCGCCACTGTCGTAGGCGACGGCGAGGGTGCCCTCGGTGCGCAGGCCGGTACTCCTGCCCGCGGCCTCTTCCAGTTCGCGGTTGAAGCCCGGGAAGCGGTCGATGGCGTGCAGGTTGAGGTTCAGCAGGTCCTGCTCGCCGAAGACGGACTCGGAGACCGGGCCGAGCATGCCCGCGGCGACCAGGGTCGCCTTGTCGTCGGTCCTCGGGTCGTCGCCGCCGGGGTCGATCAGCGTCACGGCCAGGCCGGAGCGGGCGGCCCGCCAGGCGATGGCGGTGCCGATCACGCCGCCGCCTACGACGATGACATCCCCGCCCATACTCGCTCCCTTCGCCAGCATTACCTGGATCAGGTTCGACGGTCGGAGGCGGCTCGCCTCCCTCTCAGCCCCCATCGGGCTCCCGTGCTGTTCACTTCAGTTTAACCCGGCCGCCCGATATGCCCGAAGCCGGGCCGCCTCGGTATGCGCGGGACGGGGCGCCACGTCGCGAACCGGTCGGGCCGGGCCGGGCCTGATACGATCGCGGCTTATGCGATCAGGCCCGGCACGGCGCGACATCGGGGGGTACGGGGGGTCGTCCCCCCGGGAGGCGACAGCCTTGCGGGCGCGGCTGGCTGACGCACGGCTTTACCTGTGCATGGACTCGCGGCGGGCCACCGGGGACCTGGTGCCGTTTCTTGACGCGGTGCTTTCCAGCGGGGTGGACATCGTCCAGTTGCGGGAGAAGGGCCTCGAGGCGGGTGAGGAACTCGCGCTGCTTGAGGTGTTCGCCGCCGCTTGTGCCAGGCACGGGGCGCTGCTCGCGGTGAACGACCGGGCGGACGTGGCGCTGGCCGCCGGGGCGGACGTGCTGCACCTCGGGCAGGATGACCTGCCGGTTCCCGTGGCGCGGCGGATCCTCGGGGCCGGGCCGGTGATCGGGCGGTCCAGCCATAGCCCGGAGCAGTCGTCCGCGGCCGCGATCGCCGACGGCGTCGATTACTTCTGCGCCGGGCCGGTGTGGGAGACGCCGACCAAGGCGGGGCGGCCGGGCACCGGGACGGGGCTGCTGACGCACGTGGCGCTGCTCGGCGCCGCCCGGCCCTGGTTCGCGATCGGCGGTATCAGCTTCGACCGGCTTGACGACGTGCTCGAGGCGGGCGCCACGCGGGTCGTGGTGGTACGCGCGATCACCGGGGCGGACGACCCGGGGGCGGCCGCGGCCGCGTTCGCGAAGCGGCTTCGCGCGGCGTAGCCGACCGAGTGAATGTGCCGTCGGTGTTCCGATACCTCACCCGGACCATATATGGCCAGCGAGAAGGGCGGCGGAGAAAGGAGCCAGCGGTGGCGATCTGGCGCATACTAGAGAAGAGATGACACCTCCCCGTGCCGCGTCCCGGCGCTACTTTCCCACAAGCCCCTTCAAACCCCCGCTTGCTCCCCCGCCGCCCGATGTGTTCGCGGTCCAAGACCAGGTGACTCACGACAGGTACGGCCTCGGCCGGGTCCTGAGCATCGAGGACGGCACCTCCGTGGTCATCGACTTCCGTACACACCGGGTGCGCATCTTGACGCCCTACGCCAGGCTGACCAAGCTCTGACGCGCCGCATCAGGG
>JAWWPV010000067.1:0-8719 GCA_033854775.1 Trebonia sp. | reverse complement strand
CCTGGGCAGTTCGGGCCCGGCGGCCAGTTCGGCCCGGACGGCACGCCGCCCGGCGGCGGTGGCGGTAAGGGACTGCTCGGCAAGCTCCCGTTCAAGCGCCCGCTGGTTCCGGTGGCGGTGGCGGCGGGCATTGTCATCGTCGTGGTCGCGGCGCTCACGCTGTCGTCGAAGGGCGGGCCGTCGTCGAGCGCGGGCAACGGCGCCGCGGCGGGCGGCACGCCGGCCGCGACCTCCTCCACGGGGACCACCGCGCTGACGCAGCAGCAGGCGGCGACCTCGCTTGCCGGGCTGCTCTCGCAGAGCGGCACCGATCACTCGGACGTCAACGCCGCGGTCACCAACGTCGAGGGCTGCAAGGGCCTGACGGCCGACGCGAAGACGCTCACCAAGGCGGCCGCGAACCGCCGCACGCTGCTGTCGAAGCTGGCGCAACTCCCCGGCCGCTCCGCGCTGCCCGCCGCGATGATCTCCAATCTCATGAACGGGTGGCAGGCGTCCGCCACGGTGGACGCGGACCTGGCGAACTGGGCCACCTCCGAGGCCGGTCACTGCAAGAAGAACGACTTCAAGAACCCGGCCTACGCCGCGTCGCTCCCCTTCGACAGCCAGGCGACCAACGGCAAGACGGCGTTCGTCGGGCAGTGGAACGGCCTCGCGCGGAAGTACGGCCTCTCGGTCTACCAGCCGTCCCAGATCTAGCCACTTCCTCGGCGCTGGACCGGCCACGCACCACCATCGTGGTGTCCGGCAGCGTCCGGCTACATGACGAGGACGCCGCGGATGTTCTTGCCGTCGTGCATGTCCTGATAGCCCTGGTTGATGTCCTCGAGCGCGTAGGTGCGGGTGACCATCCCGTCCAGGTCGAGTAGCCCGTCCTTGTACAGGCCGAGCAGGCGCGGCACGTCGGCGCGCGAGTTGACCGAGCCGAAGATGCAGCCGACGACCTGCTTCTCCCACTGCGCGAGGCCGTTGAGCGGCAGCGCCGGGCGGGTGTCGGTCACCGGGTAGATGTTCGTCACGACGATCCGGCCGCGCTTGGCCGCGAGGGCCAGGATGGCGTCCATCAGGTCCGAGCGGCCGGTCCCCATGGTCAGCACGACCACATCGCACATCCGGCCCCAGGTCACCTCGCGGATCAGCTCGAACGCCGCCGCCACGTCGGTGGCGGTGTGCGTCGCGCCGAAGCCGAGCGCCGACGTCCGCTTGAACTCCACCGGGTCGATCGCGAAGATGTGCCGCGCCCCGGCCAGCCGCGCCCCCTGCACGGCAGCCGAGCCAAGCCCGCCGACTCCAACCACGGCGACCGCGTCGCCCGGCCTGACGCCGCCCGCGTACACCGACGAGCCCCAGCCGGTCGCCACGCCGCACCCGGTGAGGCAGGCGGCCTCGGGCCGGAAGGACGGGTCGACGGGGATCACCGACGCCTCGTTGACCACGGTGTGCCTGGCGTAGCAGCCGACCAGGCAGGTGATCGTCAGGTCCTGGCCGGCCAGGTTGCGGTGCCGCGACGAGCCGTCCAGCAGCTGGACGCCGGCCATGATGCCCGCCGCGACGTCGCAGAGGTTCTGCCTGCCCTGGACGCAGGAGGGGCAGCGCCCGCAGTTCGGTATGGAGGAGAAGACGATGTAGTCGCCCGGCTTGACCAGGGTGACACCAGGCCCGACGGCCTCGACGAAGCCCGCGCCCTCGTGGCCGCCGACCATCGGCGCCGCGAACGGCACGTCGCCGACCCGGTGGTGCTCCTCGGAGTGGCACAGCCCGGCGGCGGCCACCCGCACGAGGACTTCCCCGGTCCTGGGCGGGTCGAGCTCGATGTCCTCGACCTTCCAGTCGGTGCCCGCCTCGTACAGCACCGCCGCTTGCGTGCGCATATTCAGTGATCTCCAGTGAGCTAGCACTTCAGTTGGTTGCCCGCGTCGACCGGCAGCGTGACGCCGGTGACGTAGCGGGCGGCGTCCGAGGCGAGCCAGACGATCGCATTGGAGATGTCGACCGGGTCCACCCAGGGGATCGGCAGCAGGTTCATCTCCGCGAAGCCCGCCTTGACGTCGTCCCGGCCCGGGTGCTCAAGGTCGGGCCGGAACGCCCGGTGCAGCGCCTCGTTCTGGATCATCGGCGTGTCGACGGCGGTCGGGCAGATCGCGTTGACCCGGATGAAGTGCTCCGCGAGCTCGTACGCCAGGGTGTCCTTGAGCGCCAGCACGCCCGCCTTCGCCGCCTTGTAGTCGCCGAGGCCCTTGCCCGCGGTGATCGCCGCCCCGGAGGAGGTCAACACGATGGATCCGCCGTTCCCCGCCGCGATCATGGGCGGGACCGCCGCCTTCATCGTGATGAACGTCCCGGTCAGCGTCACGTCGATCAGCTCGCGGAACTCGGCGGGGTCGATCGCCCACGTGTCCTTCGGCCAGGAGATTATCGCCGCGTTCGCCGCCACGATGTCCAGCCGCCCGCCGAGCCCGGCGAGGCCCTCGGCCACCACCGCCTCGACCGCGGCCAGGTCGCGGGTGTCGGCCTTCCTCGCGATGATCCGGCGGTCAAGCTCCTCGACCTCCTTCACGGTCCGCGCGAGGTCGGCTTCGCTGGCGAGCGGGTAGCTCAGCCAGTCCGGGGTGGCGCACGCGTCGAGCGCGATGATGTCGCAGCCTTCCTGCGCGAGCCGCAGGGCGTGCGACCGGCCCTGGCCGCGCGCGGCCCCGGTAACGAAGGCGACCTTGCCGTCGAGCAGTCCCATGCCTATCTCCTACGACGAAAAACGGGTCAGTGCCAGCCGGTGGCGCGGAGTCACGCATCCGTTCGGGCACGACCCGCGGGGAGAAGGATGTGGGATACTTTAGGCCCCCGGAGGGGCCCGAACTATCCCACATCTTCGGTGTCCCGCCGCGTTGCGGGCTCGAAGTACGGGAGGGTCACCCCGTCCGCGACCTCGCGGAAGACCGCGCGTACCGGCTGCCCCGCCCGCACCTCTTCCGGGCGGACGCCGGTGATCGCGGTTACCAGGCGCGGGCCCTCGGCCAGCTCGACGATGGCGAGGATGTACGGGATCTGGCCGGCGAACGCGTAGTGCGTGGGGTGCCGGACGATCGTGTACGTGTAAATCGTGCCGTCGCCCCGCACCTGGCGCCAGCCGAGGTCCGCCGCGTGGCAGTGCGGGCAGCGGGGCAGCGGCGGGTGCCACACCTGGCGGCAGGACTGGCACTCCTGCACGACGAGGCGCTTCTCGCGGGCCGCTGCCCAGTAGGGCGCGGTCAGCTCCGTCATCCCGGGAACAACTGCCATGACATCACCTCGCCAGGATCGTCGCGGAGCCCGCGGGGGCGCCGACCAGGGCCACGTCCGCGTCAGGGACCTGGTTGACCGCGGTGCCGCGCAGCTGGCGGACCGCTTCGAGTATCCCGTTCATGCCGTGCAGGTAGGCCTCGGACAGGTGGCCGCCGTGCTTGTTGACGGGCAGCGGGCTGCCTGGGCCCGTGCCGGCCTCGGTCACGTACCGCCAGGCCTGGCCGTCGGGGACGAACCCGTAGGACTCCAGGGACCGTAGCGGCATGTACGAGGTGGCGTCGTAGAACTCGGCAACGTCGATGTCGCCCCGGCCCACCCCGGCCTCGGCGAACAGCCGCTCGGCGGCGGCCGGGGGGAACAGCTCGAGCAGCTCGCCGCTGACGTAGATGCCCATCGGCTCGCGGTAGGGGCTGAGCGTCTGGGTGGCCGAAAGCACGTACACCGGGTCATCGCGCAGGGTCCGCGCCACCGCGGCGCTGGTGACGACGTAGGCGCAGGCGCCGTCGCTTTCCAGGCACAGGTCGAACAGCCGCAGCGGCTCGCTGATCATGCGCGCGCCACGGTAGTCGTCCCAGTCCATCTTCCTGTCCCGCATCATCGCGTTGGGGTTGTTGTTCGCGTACCGCCGCTGGGTGATGGCGATCGAGCCGAGCGCCCTGGTGAGGTCCTCGTCGGTGAGGCCGTGCACGATGGCGTACCGGCGCGCCCACAGCGCGAAGAGCTGGCCGGGCGACATCAGCCCGTAGGGCCAGGCGAACGACCGGTTGTCCTCCTCGGGGACCACCACGTGCGCGCTCGGGCCGGCATCCGGGGACGGGGGGGCGCCGGCGCCTCCGGGTCCCCGGCTGTCGGCGCGCCCGAACCGGCCGCCCTTGGACTGGGACAGCGCCCGGTAGACCACCACGGTCCTGGCCAGGCCGGCCTTGACCGCCGCGGCGGCGTGCGCGAGGACCGCGCCCAGTGCCTCGCCGCCAAGCGGCGACTCCGCGAAGAACCTCAGCTCACCGAGGCCGAGGGCGCGGACCAGTTGCGGCTCGCTCACCGGCTCGAACGGCGGCGCGAACCGGCACATGCCGTCCACGTCCCCCGGCTCAAGGCCGGCGTCGGCCAGGGCGGCGAGGATGGCCTCGATCGCCAGGTCCCACGCCGTGCCTGCCAGCGCCTTCCCGTAGGCGGTCTGGCCGATGCCGACGATCGCCACGTCTCGCCTGATCACTGGCCCGCTTCCCGGAGGCCGAGTGAGCGCTCGACGGCCGCGGCGTCCGGGCCGAGCCAGTCGCGGATCACCTCGGCCGTGTGCTGCCCCGGCTGGGGCGGCGCCACGACGCGAGCTGGCGACCTGGACATCTTGACCGGGTAGCCGGGAATGGTCACCCGGCCCCTGCCCGGGTCGTCAACGGTCACGAAGACGCCGCGGGCGCGCAGGTCCTCGTCGCCCAGCACCTCGGTCGTCGAGCGGAGCGCGCCGGCGGGCACCCCCGCCGCACCGATCGCGCGCATCGCGGCCAGCTTGTCCATCGTGGCGGTCCACGCGCGCACCGCCGCGTCGACCTCGGCCTTGTGCTCGCCGCGGCTCGCCATCGTCGCGAACCGCTCGTCCGCCAGCATGTCCTCGCGGCCCATGAGCTTGGCCAGCCGCTCCCACTGGCGGTCGCTGCCGCAGTGGATGTGCACGTAGTCGCTCGGCCCGAACGGCGGGCACGGGTAGATGTCGGACGGCGCGGTGGTGACGAGGAACGGCGGCCGGTTCCCGAACCGCGGGGTGTCCATGTGCCGGTCGATCGGGAAGCCGTAGTGGATCCGCATGAACGTCGCGCACTGGTCGGTCATCGAGACCTGCACGCGCTGGCCGAGCCCGTCCTTCTCGCGCTGGTAAAGCGCCGCGAGGATCGCCTGGGCCAGCATCATCCCGGTGCCGGTGTCGCCCACATCGGGTCCCGGCTTCATCGGCAGCCCGTCCGGCTCCCCCGTGATCGACGATCCGCCGGAAAACCCCTGCGCGATCGGGTCGAAGCACGGGAAGTCCCGGTACGGTGAGTCCTCGGCGAACCCCTTCACCTGGGCGTAGATCAGCCGGGGATTGCGCGGCGACAGCACGTCCCAGCCAAGTCCCAGGCGGTCGATCACCCCCGGGGAGAAGTTCTCCACGAAGATGTCGGCGCGCTCCGCGAGCCGCAGCGCGGCTTGCAGCCCGTCCTCCGACTTCAGGTCGAGCTCAATGGACTTCTTGGAGGCGTTGTTCAGGTAGAACGGGATCGGGTCGTAGCTGTCCCTGCTGCCAGGCGCGATCACCTTGACCACCTCGGCGCCGAGGAACGCGAGCATGAGCGTCGATGACGGCCCGGCCACCTGGTGCGTGAAGTCGAGCACCCGCACGCCGTCGAGCGCTCGACGGTCCGGCTGCGCGGTCTCGCCCATGAAGCCACCTTCCGACTCGCGGCCGCGGTCAGGCGACCCCGCGGTGCGGGGATCACCGCGCCCGGGGAACTTGCCAGGAACGTATACGATCTCGCCGGTCTGGGCAAGGCTCGCCCGGGGGGCATGCGCTCCCGCCACAAACGCGACCGGGGGCCGCTGTGGCTTCGCCAGGGGCACCGGCGGGCTCAGCGCATCGCTGTCCAGATGCGCGAGGAAAGGGCACTGATCGTGTCGATGCCGTACTGCTCGGTCGGGTTGCCCGTGGTGAAGACGGCGATCAGGTAGTCACGGCCGTCGCCGGAGACCCAGCCGACGCTGTTGATCTGCCAGTCGGTGTTCGCGACGTTGAGCGGAAGCCAGCCGTTCTTCAGCGCCACCGTCACGCCGGCGGGAACGCCGCCAGAGACCCCCCAGCGCTGGTCGGGTGCGACGTTCTCCATCAGGGACAGGGCGTAGGAGCGCTTGGCGTCCGACAGCAGCGGGCGCGGCCCCGGCGCGATGAGCTGCTTCAGCAGGGTGAGCTGGTCCTGCGGGACCGTCGTCGTCAGGCCCCAGCCCGGCCAGGTGAACCCGGCACACGTCACGCAGGCCGACGGTATGGTCCCGGTGAGCCCGGCACTGTCGTTGTAGGCGCCGATGCCCGCCGCGCCGCCGGCCTCGTCCCACAGGCTGGTGGCGGCGTCGTTGTCGCTGTCCTCGATCATCGAGTGGGACAGCAACTGGTCACCAGGGGACAGGGCGGTACCAGCTTGCCTGGCGAGCAGCGTCTCCAGGATGTCCAGCTTGACGACGCTGGCCTCCGCCTGCGCCGGGCCGTCGCCGAGGCGCCAGGACTGGCCGCTCCTGACGTCGTAGACCGCGGCGAGGACGCTGCCGGAGCGGCCCGCCAGGTAGGAGGCCGCGGCCCCCGACAGCGGGTCCGCGTGACTGCCAGGCGCGTCCGGCCCGGACCGCGCGCCAGACGCCGGCGACGTCGCGCCCGGCCCGGTACCGGCCGCGAGGGGCGGGTGGGTCCCGCCGAGGCCGCGGAACGCCAGGAACAGCACGAGCGCCGCCGCCACGGTGACCGCGACACAAGCGATCACGCGCCCGGCGCTCGGCATGATCCCCACCCTTCTGCCCGCCGGGGGACGCCCCGGGCCCGGAAGTTACCGAGGCAGGATATGCCGCACCGCGCCCGCTTGTGGCGATTCCGCCTTCCCGGGCTGCGGCGATCCCGACGCCGTGAGGAGCGCGTGGACGGCGCCGCGCACCCGCTGCGCGACGTCGCCGGGATCGGATGCGTCGAACTTGCCGTCGAGGTGCAGGAACGCCAGTCCGTGCACCAGGGCCCAGACTGCGACCGACAGGTCCCGCGGCTCGGCCCCAGGGAAGCACCTGCGGCGCATCGCCCGTGGCAGCCGTCCGTCGCTTGGCACGCACCCGGCACGCGCGCTGGCCTGCGATCAGCTCGCTCAGCGCCGCGCCCTGCGCCGTACCGCTCCTGGCTGCGGGGGTCCGCATGACCGAGGGTGCGGGCGCGCGGCCGAAGTGGATCAGTGCCCGGGCCGGACGGGTATGCCGGCGAGCATGAAACCGAGGGCGAGCTGGGTAGTCGCGGTGGCACTGCTGGCGCGCAAGTGTCCCCAGTCAGGGAAGATATGGGCCCGCCCGTCCCGGACGCCCGCGGCGGTGCCGCGGAATAGCTCTTCGGAATAGAAAGCGTCGCGGCCCCCGCCGATGACCAAGGTGGGAGCCGTGACGCGGGGCAGGGAGGATTCAACGTTGAACGCGTCCTCGGCCTCCAGGGTGACCAGCAGGTCGGTAGGGTCAGCGGGTGTCATGCGTTCGGCCGCCAGCCGGGACAGCGGGCGGGCCGGGCCGCGCAGCGCCGGCGGGAGCATGGCTGTTATCACGTACGCCCATGCCTCGCGAGGCTGTCCGGCCCGGATCAGCCGCGCCATCTCGGCCTGCTGCTCCCGCCCGACTGACCCGAGCCGGTAGGCAGCGGATACCACCACCAGCCGTCGCACCAGCTCGGGGCGGTCCACGGCAAGCTGCAGCACGACCGACCCCCCCGTGCTGGTGCCCTGCAGGAACACCGGCTGGCCGATGTCGTGCTCGATCGCGCCGACCAGATGCCCGGCGATGTCTGACATCGACTCTCCGGCCGCAAGTCCTCGCTTCCGGTTAGCAACGTAGACGGTGAAGTCCCGCGCCAGCGGGCGCGCGGAGGCAACGGCCATCCGCCGTTCCCAGCCTTTCGGCACGTCATGCTCGGAGGTGAGTCCGGGCACCATCACCAGCGGCGGGCCCTGGCCGATCTTCAGGTAGGGAACGCCGCCATGCAGGAACCCGGCGGATTCTCCTCCCGGCATCTCACACCTCGCAGTCAGTTTCAGGCCGCTGCTCACACGGCCATCCTTCCCGGCTGAGGCGCTCGCCAACGTCGGCCGGGTCCCTATCGTCGCGGGGCCCAGGACAGGACCTTTCCATTCCGGATGAGCTCGCCGTAGTGGCCGGGGGCAACGGGGCCGAGCGCGAGGTCCAGGAGCGCGACGGCGGCCTGAGCGGGGCTTGGGTGACCTGTCTGGAAGTAAGCCGGCATTCGCCGCCGTGTCCGCCGCGATGTGACAGCGCTCCGCTTGCCCGCCTGCGTGCCTGCCCTACCGGGCCGGTCCCCGTCCAGGCGGTCGGCCGGCGGGGCCGTGACCGCGGGTCATCGCGGGGAAATGCCCGGCAGGCTGCCGTCTCGCCGTCATGAAACCGAACAAAACACCGGTCACAATGCGCCTGCTAGATTACTGCGGGTCAAAAGTGGCGATATCCGCCCCTGATGACCCGCGATCATGGAAACAGCCGGCCCGCAGCGCCGGGAAACCGGGGCATAACGGGCGAACCGGCCGGCTTTGGGGGGCCGCCGCCCGGATGACCCGCGATCTCAGTGTCAACGGCACGCCAGGACCCGCCCGAAGGAAAGCCAAGGCGTGAAACGGGGCGTGCCGCGGTGCTAGCGGCGGTGCCTCTAGGTGGACACCCGGAA
>JAWWPV010000066.1:0-9084 GCA_033854775.1 Trebonia sp. | reverse complement strand
ACGTTCCCGGCCCTGTTCCTCGGGGCGGCGGGTGGTGTCGCGCTGTCGCACCTGCCGGGGCTGCCGCTGGTCGACGGTATCGCCATGGGCATCGGCGCGATGTCCGTCGTGATGCTCAGGCTGCCCCTGACGTCCGTCTTGCTGGCTTCCCTGCTGCTGGCCGCGGACGGCCTGCAGGTCATGCCGCTGGTGATCGTGGCCGTCGTGGTCGCCTACGTCATCTCAGCCAGGTTTACCCCCAGTCCGGCTGCTGCTCCGGCCGCCGCCGCGGGGCCGCCGCCTGCTGCCGGCCCGGGGGCCGTTGCGGAACCGCAGCTCCCGGCTGGTGCCAGGACAGCAGCTACAGGTGGCTGAACCCGCCTGCTTCCTCCTTGGTCATGGGCACGGCGACCGGGTGCCGGGAGAAGTGGGCTACGGCGTCCCGGAAGTCGTTCAACAGCAGCGAGGCCATGTCCCGGCTCACGCCCAGGCGGACCAGGATGCGCTGCACGGCAATGTCGGACGCCTTTCCGGTCAGGGTGTAGGCCGGCACCTGCCAGCCGCGGGCGCGGAGTCGGTCAGCCAGGTCGAACAGCGTGTAACCGGGGTCTTCGCCCTCCCGGATCCGCCAGGTGACGGTCGGGATCCCGGTGGCCGGGTCGCTGTCGCACAGCAGCTCGAACGGGCCCAGTTTGACAATCTCGGCCGCCAGGTACTGGCCGGTGTCGTAGGAAGCCTGGTGGATGCTCCGGTAGCCCTCGCGGCCGAGGCGCAGGAAGTTGTAGTACTGGGCGATGATCTGCCCGGCCGGGCGGGAGAAGTTGATCTGGAAGACCGGCATGTCGCCGCCCAGGTAGTTGACGTGGAAAATCAGCTCCTCGGGGAGCTCCTCGCGGTCCCGCCACAGGATCCAGCCGACGCCCAGCGGGGCCAGCCCGAACTTGTGCCCGGAGGCGCTGATCGACTTGACCCGGGGTAGCCGGAAGTCGAAGGCCACCTCCGGCGCGCAGAACGGGGCGAGGAACGCGCCGCTGGCCCCGTCCACGTGGATGCCGACGTCCAGGCCCGTATCGGCCTCCAGCTGGTCCAGGGCGGCGGCCATGGCCTCCACGTGCTCATAAGCGCCGGTGTAGGTGACCCCGAGCGTGGGGACCACCATGATCGTGTTCTCATCCACCCGCTCCAGCATCGAGGCGGGATCCATCATGTAGTGGCCATGCGACATCGGGACCTCTCGCATCTCGATGTCCCAGTACTTGGCGAACTTGTGCCACACCACCTGCACCGGGCCGCACACCATGTTCGGCCGGTCCGTGGGCTTGCCCGCTGCCTCCCGTTTGGCCCGCCACCGCCACTTGGCCGCCATGCCGGCCAGCATGCAGGCCTCCGAGGACCCGATGGCCGAGGCGCCCACCGCGTTGCCCGCGTCGGGCGCATTCCACAGGTCGGCCAGCATGTGCACGCAGCGCGCCTCGATCTCGGCGGACTGCGGGTACTCGTCCTTGTCGATCAAGTTCTTGTGGACCGACAGCGCCATCAGCGCCAGCAGCTCCGGCTCCGCCCACGTCTGGCAGAACGTGGCCAGGTTCTGCCGCGCGTTGCCGTCCAGCATCAGCTCGTCCGCGACCACCTGGTATGCCTCGCGCGCCGGCGACTCCCCGGCCGGGAACCGGTACTTGGGCACCTCCCTGGTCATGTCGTGCCCGACGAACACGCACTCGTCTAGCTGCTCCCGCACAGCGTCACGCTCGTGCAGCGGCATAATCCCCATCTCCTCTGATTTCGCCCCTTATATGGCGGGGGGCGGATTGTAGGAAGGGCGGCCACTGCCTGCGGGGTCGGTCTCGATGAGCAGGGACACGGCCTCGATCAGCGCCAGGTGCGTGAACGCCTGCGGGAAATTGCCGAGGTGCTGGCCGGTCGTGGCGTCGATCTCTTCCGCGTAAAGCATCAGCGGCCCGGCGAACGACAGCAGCTTCTGGCACAGGGCGTGCGCGCGCTCGGTCTCGCCGATCATGGCCAGCGCGGTCACCAGCCAGAAGGAGCAGATGGTGAAGGTGCCCTCCTCGCCATCGAACCCGGTGTCGGTTCCCTCGACCTTGTAGCGCAAGACCAGGCCGTCCTGCGTCAGCTCGTCGGCGACGGCCAGCACGGTCGAGATGATGCGCTTGTCGTCGGGGGGCAGGAATCCCATGATCGGGAGCAGGAGCAGCGAGGCGTCGAGATCATCGGTCTCGTAGTGCTGCCGGAACACTCCCCGGTCGGACAAGCCTCTGTCCAGCACCTCGCCCTTGATCTCATCGGCGGCGGCCCGCCAGCGGTCGGCGCGGTCGGTATCGCCCCGCATCTCGGCGAGATCGGCGCCCCGCGCGGTCGCCACCCAGCACATCACCTTCGACGCCACGAAGTCCTTGGGGTCACCGCGGACTTCCCAGATGCCCTGGTCGGGCTCGTGCCAGTGCTGCACGGCAGCGTCCACGAAGGTAGAGATGCCTTCCCACACCGGCCCCACGATCTCGGAGGCCGCCTCGTGGAACTGGACGTCGAGGGCGTCGACAATCATTCCCCAGACGTCGTGCTGCTGCTGATTCCAGGCCCCGTTGCCGACCCGGACCGGGCGCGCCCCGCGCCAACCGGACAGGTGGTCAAGCGTGTGCTCGGTCAAGTCGCGTTCCCCGCCGATGCCGTACATGATCTGCAGCTCGGGTACGCGGTGGAGATCTCCCCCGGTGACCGCGTCCAGGACGAAGCCCCAGTACTCGATCGCCTCCCAGTCGAAACCCAGCCGGTACAGCGACCGGAGCATGAACGCCGAATCCCTGATCCAGGTGAACCGGTAGTCCCAGTTACGCGCCCCGCCGGGCGTTTCCGGCAGCGAGGTCGTGGACGCGGCCATGATGGCACCGGTGGGGGCGTAGCTGAGCCCCTTCAGGGTCAGGGCGCTGCGGTCGAGGTAGGGCTTCCACGGATGGTCGGGAACCTTGGCCGAGCTCAGCCAGTCGCGCCAGTAATCGATCGTCGTGTTCAGCGCGCTGAAGGCCTCATCCTGGTTAGCCGGCGCCCGGGAATCCCCCCACGACAGGGCGACGAACGCCGACTGCCCCTGGGTGAGCGTCGTGCGGCCGTAGCAGCGGGCGCCCAGCAGGCCGAGCGGGATGCTGCCCGCCACGTCGAGCCGCATGTCCCCTTCCGCGGCGACGACAGTCATCGCGTCGTAGCCCTCACCCGAATAGCTCCAGTCGCCGGTGACGGTCCCGTAGTTGAAGAGCGGCCCGCAGTTCACGACTGCCTCGACCCGGCCGCTGATGCACGTCGCGATCCGGACGAGCGCGCCGACCGCGCCGAAATCAGCCGGAGCGCGACGGTAGTCGGGCCGGCGTCCCTCGCGCGGGACCCGGCCGACGGCCAGGAAGTCCTGGACGATCATCCACCCCGTCGGGGTCTGCCAGGTTGTTTCCAGCACCATCGTCCCCGGCACGTACCGGCGATGCTGAGGGACGTGCGTGGTGGTGGGACCGAACCGGAACATGCCCGCGGTCCGGTCAAGCAGCGCTCCGAAGACGCTCGGGGCATCGGGTCGCGGCAGGCACATCCATTCGACCGCCCCGTCCGGCGCGACCAGGCAGCTCTGCTCGCAGTTCGACAGGAACGCGTAGTCGGCGATCGGCGGGAACGCGCTCGTCGCGCCCTGCCCCGCTGCGCTCTGGTTAGGTACGTCGGGCATTTTCCCTCTTTTCATAGTCGTGACGGTGGCGCTCAGGCCATCCGGTTCGGCAGCTGGTTGCCGACGAAGATCGCGTCACTAAGGTCGCTCACAAAGCCCAAGCTGACAGGAACGGCTCGCGGTGGCTCCACCCCTTCCGGGTGATCTGCGCACGGCCACGGAGCCGGGTGGACCGCTGGTGCAGGCCGGGCCGCGGCGGCTAACCACCCCGGCGGGGTGATGCCCGACCCGCATCGCAACGGCCAAAGTAATGGGCGTTGTCCAACGAACAGGATGGTGTCATGTCTCCTAATTCGCATAATTCGCATAATTCGCAAGCAAGCGGGAATTTGCCGGAATTCAGAACCCGCCCGCTCATTACGGGAGCCGCGCTGGTCGGAGCCGGCGCAATGATCGCCCTGGTGGGCCTGGCCGTGGGCGGCTCGCATCTGCTCTCGGCCACCCGCCGGTGGATCCAGGCGATGGACGTGCCGCCAAGCGAGGTGGCGAGGATTAAGTGGATGCAGGCCAGGACGGCCGCCGGAGCCGGCACGGCCGCCTGGCGGAACGGCGTGCCTGCCGACGTTAATTCCTGACCGTCGGCCGCGGTTTCACTCGCGGCCGATCACTTCGAAGCTTTGGTGACCGGGGGGCACGAATGGCACTGGATCTTGCGCGGTGGCAGTTCGCGTTTACATCGATCAACCATTTCTTTTTTGTCCCGGTGACGATTGGGCTGGCTTTTCTGACCGCGTTGCTGCAGACGACTTGGTACCGGACCAAGCGGGACGAGTACCTGCGGTTGACCAGGTTCTTCGGCACGCTGCTGGTCATTAACGTCGCGATCGGCGTGGTTACCGGCATCGTGCAGGAGTTCGAGTTCGGGATGAACTGGGGCGCGTACTCGCGACTGGTCGGCAACATCTTCGGCGCCCCGCTGGCGATGGAGGGGCTGGCCGCGTTCTTCCTGGAGTCCACGTTCCTCGGGCTGTGGCTGTTCGGCTGGGACCGGTTGTCCCGGCGGCTGCACCTGCTGACGATCTGGGCGGTCACGCTGGGCAGCATGCTGTCGGCGGCGTTCATTCTGGCGGCCAACTCCTGGATGCAGCACCCGGTTGGCTACACGATGGTGAATGGCAAGCCGCAGCTGACCAATCTCTGGGCGGTGTTCACCAACCCGGTCTTCGTGTGGGGATACGCGAAGGTTATCTTCGTGGCGCTGGTCACCGGCGCCGTCATCATGCTGGCGGTCTCGGCGTGGCAGCTCAGGCACGGCGGCGACCGCGGCGTGTTCACCCGGTCGGCGCGGCTCGCGCTCGTCGTCCTTGTCCCGGCGATGCTGTTCACCTTGCTGGTCGGCGACGAGCTCGGGGTGGTCGAGGGCACGTACCAGCCGATGAAGATCGCGGCCGCGGAGGCGCAGTGGACCACGTGCCAGCCGTGCTCGTTCTCGCTGTTCCAGATCGGCGGCGGGAACAACGACCAGACGCCGACCCAGATCATCGCGATCCCGCACCTGCTGTCGCTGCTGGCCACCAACCACTGGAACGGCAAGGTGGTCGGCCTCAACCCGCTCCAGTCGCAGTACAGCAACTCCTACGGGCCCGGCGATTACGTGCCGAACGTGTTCATCCAGTACTGGTCCATGCGGGTCATGGCCTACCTCGGTGGCCTGGTCTTGCTGATCGCCCTATGGGGCCTCTGGCTGGTCCGCCGCGAGAAACTGGCGACGTCCCGGCGGTTCTTGTGGGTGGCGGTATGGGTTGCGGTGCTGCCGTTCCTGATGAACACCGCGGGCTGGCTGCTGACAGAAAGCGGTCGGCAACCGTGGATCGTGCAGGGCATCATGCTCACCAAAAACGGGATCTCGCCGACCGTGAGCACCACCTGGCTGTGGATCAGCGTGGTCGGATTCGTCCTGCTGTACGGCACGCTCGGCACGGTCGATTTCCTCTTGATGCTGCGCTACTCACGTAACCAGCTACCGCCCCCGCGCGCTGACGCCAACGCCGACGCGCCTGTACCCGCTGTTCAGTACTGAGGTCATCATGGTGCCGTTCTGGTTCATCGTCATCGCGGTTCTGTGGACGGGGTTTTTCATCCTCGAGGGGTTCGACTTCGGCGTCGGCATGCTGCACAGCCTCGTCGGCCAGGACGAGGCCGGCCGCCGGGCCGCCATCAACACCATCGGGCCGCTGTGGGACGGCAACGAGGTCTGGCTGATCGTGGCCGGGGCGGCCATGTTCGCCGCGTTCCCCGGCTGGTACGCGACCATGTTCTCCGGCCTGTACCTCGCGCTGGTCTTCCTGCTGATGGCGCTGATCATCCGCGGCGTGGCCTTCGAGTACCGCGGCAAGCGCGACGCGGTGCGCTGGCGCCGCACCTGGGACGTGCTGCTGACCGCGGGGAGCTTGCTGGCCCCGCTGCTGATCGGCGTCGGCCTTGGCGACCTGCTGCACGGACTGCCCATCAACTCCAGTCAGAACTTCACCGGGTCCTTCTGGACTCTGCTGCAGCCCTATGCGGTGTTCACGGGGGTCACCCTGGTCCTGATCTGCCTGCTGCACGGCGCGACGTTCCTGTCACTCAAAACCACCGGCGACATGCACGAACGTTCCCGGCAGATCGCTCGCGCAGTGGCCCCGTTCACCGCCGCCGCGGTCGCGGGCTTCGCGATCTGGACCCACGTGACGTCCACCACCACCTTCTTCCTGCGGCCGCTTGAGCTGCTCGCCATCATCGCCGTCCTGGCCGCGGTCTGGCTGGTCTACGCGCACCGGGACGGCTTCGCCTTTACCGCGACCGCGATCACGATGGCGAGCTGCATCGCATCGATCTTCGTTGGCCTGTACCCGAACGTGATGGTGTCCAGCACCAACCCGGCCTACAACCTCACCGTGCATAACACGGCGTCCAACCCCTACTCGCTTGACGCGATGACCATCGTCGTCGTCATCTTCCTGCCACTGGTACTCGCCTACCAGACCTGGACCTACTACGTATTCCGTCGGCGCGTCAGCCGGGACGAGTTCGTGACGGGACCCCCGCCCGCCGCGTCCCCGCCGGCCGTGCCGGGTCCGAGAAGTGACCGCACGCCTGGCGCCCCAGCGCCCACCGCCGTCCCACCTGGAAGGAGCTAAGACATGAGTGAGCATTACGACGTCATCGTGATCGGTACCGGGGCAGGCGGCGGCACCCTCGCCCGCCACCTCGCGCCATCAGGCAAGCGCATTCTGCTGCTCGAGCGCGGCGACTGGCTGCCCCGTGAGCCGTCGAACTGGTCGACGACGGACGTGTTCGTCGACGGCCGCTACATCTCGCAGGACAGCTGGTACGACGTCAAGGGCAAGTCCTTCTTCCAGCCCCAGGTGCACTACTTCGTCGGCGGCGCCACCAAGCTGTACGGAGCCGCGCTCTACCGGATGCGCGCCGAAGATTTCGGCGAACTGCACCACCACGACGGACTGTCTCCCGCGTGGCCCATCAGCTACCAGGACATGGAGCCGTACTACACCGCCGCCGAGCAGTTCTACCAGGTACACGGGGCACGCGGGGAGGACCCGACGGACCCGCCCGCCAGCGCGCCGTACCCCTATCCCGCGGTCTCCCACGAGCCGCGCATTCAGCAGCTCTCCGATGACCTGGAGAAGTCGGGCTGCCATCCGTTCCACGCGCCGTGCGGCATCCTGCTCAACGAGGCGAACGCGCCCTACAGCATCTGCGTGCGCTGCGCGGACTGCGACGGCTTCCCGTGCCCGCTGCACGCCAAGGCCGACGCCGAGGTGATCGGCGTCCGCCCCGCCCTCGACCACGCCAATGTGACGCTGCTGCGGAACGCGCGTGCGCTGAAGCTGGAAACCAGCCCGGCCGGCAACGAAGTCACCACCGTGGTCGTGGAGCGGGACGGCGAGACCGAGAGGTATCAAGGCGACATCGTGGTCGTCTCGTGCGGCGCGGCGAACTCCGCCAAGCTGCTGCTCGCCTCCGCCAGCGACAAGCACCCGAACGGCCTGGCCAACGGCTCCGATCAGGTTGGCCGCAACTTCATGTACCACGACAGCCAGGCGGTGCTCGCCCTGTCGAAGGAGCCGAACCCGACCGTCTTCCAGAAGACCCTCGGGATCAATGACTTCTACTTCAGCGGCCCGGACTTCGACTACCCGATGGGCAACATCCAGATGATCGGCAAGTCGCAGGCGGAGATGTTCCGCGGCGAGAAGCCGATCGAGACCAAGTTCGCGCCGAAATGGGCGCTCCGCGATGTCGCGGAGCATTCTGTCGACTTCTGGCTGTCCACCGAGGACCTGCCGAAGCCAGACAACCGGATCACCCTGGGCCCGGACGGCAGCGTCCACATCGCCTACGTGCCAAGCAACCCCACCGCCGCCACGCGGCTCTTCGGCCAGCTCAAGTCAATGCTCGGCTCGCTCGGCATGCACGACGACCACATGGCTCACCGGTGGGCGTACATGAAGACCGACATCCCGTACGCAGGCTGCGCGCACCAGGCCGGGACCGTCCGGTTCGGCGCCGACCCGGCGACATCCGCGCTCGACCCCAACTGCAAGGCCCATGAACTCGACAACCTCTACGTGGCCGACACCAGTTTCTTCCCGAGCATCAGCGCGGTGAACCCCGCCCTGACTGCGATGGCCAACGCCATCCGGGTCGGCGACCGCATCCTCGAACGGCTCGGCTGAGCAGGAGATGAGGACCAGCTCCGCGGCAGCGGAGGTGCCGGATGATTCAGCGGATACGCCGGTCCAGGATGTTCGGATGGGACCGTAACCCGCTGCGGCGGCCCATTGACCGGGTCGAGGCAGGCACGCTGGCCGGGCTGATCATGGTCTTCCTGATCGGCGCGCCCATTCTGGTCGGGGGAGCGGGTCACTGGGCCCGCGCAGCGGGCCTGCGGGCGCTGCGCACGCAAGCGACGTGGTCGCAGGTGTCGGCGACCGTGCCGCCGGCAGCGCAGAACGGCAGCGATATGTTTCCCGGGCAACTGGATACCGTCTTGGTGCGGGCAAGCTGGACGGCGCCCGACGGGCAGCCACGCAGCGGCTTGATTGCGACTAGCGGGGAAGTTGCGGTGGGCAATACCACCCGCATCTGGGTCAGCCGCTCAGGGTCACCGACCGGAGCGCCCCGCGCGCGCTCCGAACTGCTGGGATGGACCCCGGTTGCCGAGGTGGGGACGGTGCTTGTGCTGACGTTCATATTCTTCTTCGCCTTCCGCCTCCAGCGATGGCTGTTCGAGCGGAGGCGCCTCGCTTGCTGGCACAGGGCATGGCAAGCCCAGGGACCACGCTGGACCGGGCAGCGCTAACTGCCACTCCGGCCGGGACAGGAGATGACGAACCGTCACCAAGCCCATCTATGACCGGCGCTGCGGCAACAGCTAC
>JAWWPV010000065.1:0-3322 GCA_033854775.1 Trebonia sp. | reverse complement strand
CGGCACCGCCGCCTGCACCTGGCGCAGGTCCAGTATCAGCGACACCAGCTGCTGCTGGATACCGTCGTGCAGGTCACGTTCGATCCGCCGCCGGGTCTCATCAGCGGCGGCGACGATGCGCGCGCGGGAGGCCACCAGGGCGGCGCGGCTCTCGGCGTTCGCGATGGCCGTCGCCACCAGCTCTTTGAACGAGACCAGGCGTGCCTCGGCGTCCGGTGGCAGCGGCTCCTCCCCGGTTGTTCCGGCGCCCATCGTGCCCCACAGGCGGCCCTCGACCATGATCGGCGTCGCGACCGTCGAGCGCATGCCGATCTCATTAGCAAGGTCGGCGATCGGGCCGGTGGCTTCGGCGTGGCTTTCGACCCGGGCCGAACGGCCGGTCTCGAACACGGCCGTGCCGATGTTCGTCCCCTGGGTGCCAAACTGGCTGCCGACTGGAGCGGCGTCGGCTGCCTTGCCCCAGATGGCGACGTAGGTGAGCGTACCGTCGGGCTCGTAGCGGGTCATGCCCGCCACATCGACCGGAAGCAGCCGCCCGACCTCCTCGAGGACCGTCGCGAACACTTTCTCCGGCGTCGCCCCGCGCGCCACCATGGTCGCGACCCGCCGCAGTGCCGCCTGCTCCTCGGCCAGCCGGGCAAGAGCGGCGCGGCTCTCGGCGCTGGCGATCGCGGTCGCCACCAGCTCGGTGAACGAGGCCAGCCGTGCCTCGGTGTCCGCGGGCAGCGGCTGCTCCAGGGTCGACCCGGCAAGAATCACCCCCCACAGACTCCCCTCGACGAGTATCGGCGTCCCGACCGCCGAGCGCATGCCCGTCTCGCGGAACGCGGCACCGATCGGGCCGGAGGCACTATCGTCATAGCGGTCGATCCGGGCCGGGCGGCCGGTCTCGAACACGAGCGTGCTGACGTTGTACCCCTCAAGGGGCCACCGGCTGCCAACGGGGACGCGGCTGCCTGCCGTGCCCCAGGTCGCGACGGAGACCTCCGTACGGCCGGGCTCGAAGCGGCCTATCATCGCCACATCGACGCGAATTAGCTGCCCAACCTCCTCGGCGACCGCGGCGAACACCTTCTCCGGCGGAGTCGCCTGGGCCACCAGCGTGGCCACCCGCCGCAGGGCGGAGTGCTCCTTAGCGAGCTGGCGCGGCCGCGCCTGACCGGGCGGCTCACGGCCCATCCTCCCGTCGGCGGCATGGCCCGCGCCGACGGCGGGGTCTGGCGTGTTCACATGCCTGACGGTAGTCCGGTGCCTGGCGGGCGGCAATGCTTGCGCCGCAGCCTGCGGCCCTGTGCAGCTCGAATATAGGATTTTGGCTTTGACCTGGGCCTTCCCGGTCTTCAGGCGGCTCGCTCGTACTCGTTGATTAGGCCGCTCAGGATCGGTTTTAGTCGGATCTGGCATGTGGCGGGGTGTGCTGCGGTGCTGCGGCGAGCGGGGTCACCGTCGGGGACGCGCTGGCCGATGCCCTGATGGGGCCGGGCGGTGTTGTAATGCTCCTGGTAGTCCGTCAGGACGGCCCGCAGACGCGACTGGTTCAGGATGAGGATCCGGTCTAGGAGCTCCCGGCGCAGGGTACCGATCAGGCGCTCGCAGATCGCGTTCATCCGGGGCGCCTGCACGGCGGTGCGCAGGATCGTGGTGTCGGCGGCTGCGAAGACGGCGTCGAAGGAGCAGGTGAAGTTTGATCCGCGGTCACGGATGAGGAACCGGAAGTTCCCGAACCGGTCGCCGAGGTCCAGGGCCAGGTTGCGGGCCTGCTGTACCGTCCACTCGCCGGTGGGGTGGGCGGTGACGCCGCCGAGATGCATCCGGCGGGTGCCGTGCTCGATGAATACCAGCACGTACAGCCTGGTCAGCGCGCCACCGTGTCAACATGCAGGAAATCGGCGGCGAGGATCCGGGCGGCTTGCGCGTGCAGGAACTGGCGCCAGGTCGGTCCGTCCCGGCGCGGCGCGGGGTCGATGCCCGCGGCGCGGAGGATCTCATAGACCGTGGACGCTGCGACCGTGGCGCCGAGCTTGGTCAGCTCCCCGTGGATACGCCGGTAACCCCAGAGCGGGTTCTCGTGCGCCAGGCGGATGGTGAGCCAGGCGATGCTCCGGACCGTCGCCGGGCGGGCGGCCAGGCCGGCGCCGCCTGCTGGTGTCGTATTTCCTGGCAGCAAGCCTGCGGTGCCAGGCCAGCAGCATCGCGGGCGCCACGGGAAAGACCCCGGCCCAGCGCCTGCGCGGGATGAACTGGGTGAGCGCAGCGAACCAGGCCCGGTCGGTTGGGTCGTACCGCACCCGGCCGGCGTGCCGGCGCAGCACCGCGTTCTCGTGCCGGAGCACCAGCAACTCGGCGTCCTTCATCCGGTCACTGCGGGCCACCAGGACAGCCAGGCCGAATAACCAGCGCATGAACAGGTAGACGATCTTCATCAGCACCCGCCCAGCCAACCATCACCACACCAGCCGCGTAGACGAAACGAGCAGGTCAGCGACACGATCGAGTTTTCGGGCGGCACAGGTATGCGACGGCCAGCCAGCGCGCCAGCTCACCGGGTTGTACGCGGTGCCTCGGCGAAGGTCTAGGAACAGGTTGCCGGCGTCGAGTTTGCCGTGGGCGAGGTGAGCGGACACTGCATGCTCGTCGCCCCAGCGGCCTTGTCCTTCCGCGAGGGCGACGGCGTACACCACGACTGCCTGCTTGAGCTTTTCCAGCTTGGCCCGCGCCACCACCCGCATGTTGGGCACGGGAGTGCCTCGTTCGTCACAGTCGCGGGCCGGGTGAGGTGGGTGCCATGCGATCTATGATACACCGTCCAGTCGTGATACAGTGTCTCTAAATCGAGGCGGCGTATCAGTCAGATTGGAGCGGTCATGAGCACTGAAGCGGAAAGCTCGCCCCCACGGGGACGGGGCGAGTCATGAGCGACTACCCCGTGATGCATTGGGACGCCGGCGCTGGCCACTGGGTACAGCCAGCCAGCCAGCCAGCCGAGACACAGCGCCACGGCGATCCTGGCGCTAGCGGCCCTGGCCTGGCCCTGGCGCAGTCCGGCGAGGACGACGACACCGACTACGACTACTACGACACGCCGTCCGGCACCATCTGGCGCCCCTGCGCCGAGCCCGGGCAGCCTCCGGCGACGAACCCGGGCGACCAGGCGGCCGGCCCGCTCCCCAGCCGCGAAGCGGCGGCCGGCGTGCGGCCGGCCGGACCGCGGCGCTTTCCCCCTTCCCTGATGGTCCGCACGTGGCATCACCGCCCCGAGCGTGGACCTCTACGTCCTGACAAGGAGACCCCATGAGCACTACACAGCCCGCGACCGCGCGTG
>JAWWPV010000064.1:0-5883 GCA_033854775.1 Trebonia sp. | reverse complement strand
ATGTCAAGCACCTCGGCGCGGCCGGCCGCGTCGAGCATCGACGTCGATTCATCGGAGATGAGCAGGGCAGGGCGCCTGGCCACGGCGGTCGCGATAGCCAGCCGCTGCAGCTGCCCGCCGGACAGGGACTCGGTGCTGGCTGCGGCGAGGCCGGTGAGGCCGGCCCAGGCCAGGAGCGCGTCGACGTCCACCGGGTACCCGGGAGGCAACCCCCAGCGCAGGTCCTCTCCGACGGTGCTGCCGATCACCTGCGTCTCGGCCCGCTGCGCGATGATCGCCGTCCCGCCAGGCAGCCCGAGGCCGACGCGGCCAGGGCGGTGGACCCAGCCGCTGGTGGGTTGCGCGCCGGCGAGCAGTGACACCAGCGTGGACTTCCCGGCGCCATTGGGACCGACGACCGCGACGAACTCCCCGGGCGCGACGGTGAGATCGACATCCGCGAGCGCGTCCCGTCCGGACGTCCCGCGGTGGCGGAGCCCGACGCTGGCGAACTGCAGCGGCACCGGCGCGACAGCCGCGTCTAGCGCGGCGTCGGCGCGTGCGGCGTGGTCGAGCGGGTCGGTGTTCGCGAGCCATTCGACGCGACGTGCGACCGCCGCCACGAGCACGTTCGTGAGCAGCATCCCGGCCGGCACAGCGACAATGACCACGGCCGCGACAACGATCGGCCAGGCGCGCAGCAGGGAGTCGGTGATGCCCATCACGGCATGACCGGCAGGCACGGGCACCCCGGCGGACTCGGCGACGCGAACGGTGCCCGCCACGCCCGCCCGGAGCGATCCGAGCGCGAGGTCGCGCACGCCCGAGAGCAGGGACAGCACGACCAAGGCGGCGGCCGCCGAGACCGGTGCGAGCCCGGCGGCGACGAGGGCGACCGTGCCGGATCCGCGTCCGTGGCGCCGGATGATCCCGCAGAGCCCGCCGAGCACCGCGCACCCGGCGATCACCAAGGCCGCGATCGCGCCGGCGACAAGGAACGCGACAAACGCCGCCGCGATCGCCGCCGCGACGATCGCGCGCGCCCGGTTCCTGAGCCCGGTGATAGCGAACGGAACGACCGCCAGCAGCTGGATCACGCCCAAGTGCGGCAGGAACGTGCCAACGGACACGATGACCACCGCGAGCCCCGCGAACACGCCGGCGTTCGCGATCTCTACCGGGCGCAGCCCGGCGTCCGGGCGCGAATCAGCAGCGATATGCGGGATCGCGGAACGTACGGCCGAACGGGTCGACACGCGTGGCACCCCTCCCTGGCTAGCGGTAAGTTCCCGCAAGGTCGCAAGTTACGGCAAGGCTCCGGTGACCTGTGCTTAGCGCCCGACTGTTCAACCGGAAGACTGCCGGCGTCCCCCAGGCTCCCCCGATTTCTCCGCGCTCGGCCCACGGGTTCCCTCGGTGCCGTCGCGGTTACGCCTGCTGCGGCGGAAGTGCGCGATGGCGGCAGCCGCTATGGCGACCACCACGATTCCCGCGATGGCATAGGTGGGGCCGTGAAAGCCGTTGGCCACGCTCTGCCAGTTGCTGCCAAGCGCGTATCCCGCGATGGCAAGCGCTGCCGTCCAGGGGATGCAGCCGAGTGTGGTGTACACGCCGAACCGAACGGGCGGCATTCCGGCGAAGCCGGCGGGCAGCGAGATGAAGGTGCGGACCACCGGGACAACCCGGCCAACCAGGACGGCGGAATTGCCGTGCCGGTCGAACCAGGCGACCGCGCGGTCGACCTCACGGTCGCGGATCCCGACCCGGTGCCCCCAGCGGCGCACGGCCGCCTGGCCCGCGTACTTGCCCACTGCCCAGGCGATATAGCTGCCCGCGACGTTGCCAAGGACACCGGCGACGATAATCCCGACGAGCGACGGATGCGCGCCCGCCACCGCGCCCGCGGACAGCGCGCCGCCGAACAGCATGATGACTTCCGACGGGATAGGGATGCACGCCGACTCGGCCAGCATCAGCAGAAACACCGCCAGGTACCCGTACTGGGCGATGAAATTCTGCACAGGCAGTTCCCCCTTAGTGGGCTGCGCGGACGGCCCGCGTCAGGCGGCGCCCCACGACATCATCTTCTACGTGATTGTAGAAGATAATCACGCCTCGGTGCGCGCGGCCGCGAGGACGCGGCTCATACGGGCACTGTAGCTACTACAAATCTGTAGAAGCTCTGAGCGGCGCAGCCCGCTCGGGCGTTCCGGGCTCCCGCCCTGGGTCGCGCCTCGCTAGGTCTGCTGGTGGGTGGCGCGGTAGGCCGCGACGGTCTGCAGCTTGTGCCAGCGGGCGTAGCGCTCGATCTCGTCCGGGTCGCCCGCCTCGAGCAGCCCGATGAGGTGCGCGTGCTCACCGATGGCCGCCTTGGACCGCTCTGGCAGGTAGGTGAACATCGTGTCGCGGATGCGGTCGAGCCGCTGGTTGGTCTGCTCAAGCAGCTCAAGCAGGTAGGTATTGGCGCAGCGGGCGAAGATCGTGGCGTGCA
Source organism: Trebonia sp. (assembly GCA_033854775.1). Lineage (GTDB taxonomy): Bacteria > Actinomycetota > Actinomycetes > Streptosporangiales > Streptosporangiaceae > Trebonia. The sequence continues at coordinate 3,413 of JAWWPV010000064.1, read as the reverse complement.
GCCGCCGGTTGAGTCGGCTGAACTTGGTCAGGTCTCCCTCGGCGGCCACCTGCTCCATCTCGGCGGCGAGGTTGCGGACCTTGGTGAGGTCGGAGGTGCGCAGGTTCGCGGCGGCGTCGGCGGTGGCGGCGCCTTCGAGGATCGCCACGGCGACCATCTGCTGCTCCCAGGCGGTCGCGTCAACCGGGGCGACGATCGCGCCGACGTTGGGCTGGAACTTGACCCAGCCCTCGGCCTCGAGGCGGCGCAGCGCTTCGCGGACCGGGATGGCGCTGACGCCGAGTTCCCTGGCGAGCCCGTCGATGTTCAGCCGTGCCCGCGGAGCGAACGCGCCGGAATGGATCCGGTCCCGCAAGACCGTGTACGTTCGCTCCTGTTTGTTCACGCTTCGAGCGTAGCGGTACGCGTCCGGGGTGTCGCAGCGCCGATCCAAGCGCGCCTAACGGAGCCCGACGAACGCCGTGAGCTGGTCGACCGCGTGCGCGAAAAGCGCGTCCGCCGGCTCGAAAGACCCGACGAACTGGCCGAACAACTCGAAGCTGATCATCCCGAACAGCTGCGTCCACACGATCACGCCACGGATAAGCGCGTCGGGCGGAACACTCGCGGGCGCGCCCGGCGGTTCCAGTGCCGCCATTGACCGCGAGAGCGCCGCGGACAGCGCGTCCGCCTGCTCGGCGAGCGGGCCGGTCAGGGGCGCCGCCTCCCGCGGCGCCGTGAGCTCACCGGTGGACAGCGCGTCCCGGATGACCTCACAAAACGTCAGCGGCACCCGGGCCGCGGGGCCGATCGTCGCCTCCGGGGCGCGGTAGCCGGGCACCGGGGAACCGTAGATCAGCGCGTACTCGTGCGGGTTCGACCGTGCCCAGTCCCGGATGGCGCGGCAGGCGGCGATCCAGCGCTCCCGCGCCGGCGCGGCGCCGGCGATCGCGTGTTCCGCCGCCGCGCCGAGGGCGTTGTAGGCGTCGATGATCAGGGCGGTCAGCAGGTCGTCGCGGCTCGGGTAGTAGCGGTACAGCGCGGACGACACCATGCCGAGCTCGCGGGCCACGGCGCGCAGCGAAAGACCGTCGGCGCCGGCCGCCACGAGCTGCCGCCTGGCCTCCTCCTTGATCTCCCTGGTCAGTTCGGCACGGGCGCGCTCGCGCGCGGTCGCGGCACGTCGCACGGTACGTGTCGAGTTCATCAGCGGATCACCCCACTCCTTGAGAGATCAACAACCCAAAACGAGAGCAGTGCTCTTGACAATATCCCATGGATCGTGTTCACTGATCTTAACGCAGAGCAGTGCTCTCGCAAGAACGCAGCGCTCACTAGATATGAGGGACAGCGAGAAATGAACGCCACGGCAGCCCGCTACATCAAGCCGAAGTCCGCCACCAGCTTCTTCAACGACGCGGTGGGCCGCCTGGCCAGAATGGGCATCAGCGTCTACGGTTCCCGCGTCCTGGCCGTCAAGGGCCGCAAGTCCGGCGAGTGGCGGACCACCCCGGTCAACCCGCTGCGCGTCGACGGCACGCGGTACCTGGTCGCCCCGCGCGGCAACACCCAGTGGGTCCGCAACCTGCGCGTCGTCGGCACCGGCGAGCTGCGCATCGGCCGGAAGGCCGAGCCGTTCAGCGCGACCGAGGTCCCCGACGAGGACAAGCCCGCGATCCTGCGCGCCTACCTGAAGCGCTGGAAGTGGGAGATCGGCGTGTTCTTCGACGGCGTGGACGCCAAGGCACCCGAGGAGAAGCTGCGCGAGATCGCCCCTGGCTACCCCATCTTCCGCATCGAGCAGGCGCGCTAGGAAACGCCGTAGCCGACGGCCAGCTTGTCCATCAGCGCGTCAAGCTTCTCGTCGACGACCTGGCGGGCAGCGTCCGCCAGGTACCAGGCCGCGATCTCCCGCGCCCCGCGCTCGAACGGCACGACCGCACTCCACCCCGGCACGACGGACTTCACCTTGGAGTTGTCGAACACCATGGAGTGCGTCTTGTCGCCGAGCAGCCCGGCGCCCCACTCGGCGTCATGCGCCGCGATCACGTCGGACGGCACGTGCACCAGCCGCGGCGTGACCCCGAGCGCCGCCCCGAGCGCGTAAGCGATCTGATCCCAGGTCAGCACGTCATCGGACGTGATGTGGAACGCCTCGCCCAGGGTCCGGGAATTTGCGAGCAGCGGCACGAAGGCCCGCGCGAAGTCCGTGTTGTACGTCACCGTCCACAGGGAGGTCCCGTCCCCGTGCACGATCACCGGCTTGCCCGCCAGCATCCGGGCCAGCGGCGTCCACCCGCCGGACAGCACGGTCTTCGTCGCGTCGTAGGTGTGCGAGGGCCGCACGATCGTCGCGGGAAATCCGTTGTCCCGGTACTCGGCCACGAGCAGGTCCTCGCAGGCGATCTTGTCCCGCGCGTACTGCCAGTACGGGTTGCGCAGCGGCGTCGACTCGGTAACCGGCAGCCGCGACGGCGGCGTCTGGTACGCCGACGCGGTCGAGATGAACACGTACTGCCCGGTCCGCCCGCGGAACAGGTCCAGGTCGGCCCGCACGTGGTCGGCGGTGAAGGCGACAAAGTCAACAACAGAGTCGAAGTCAAGACCGGCAACGGCCGTCCGAACGGATTCGGCTTCCCGTACGTCCCCCCGCAACTCCGTCACGCCGTCCGGCACGCCCCATGTGGCCGACTTCCCCCGGTTAAGCACGTAGAGCTCGATGTCGTGGCTGGCGACGGCTTCCCGCACGCAGGCCGACGAGATGACCCCGGTACCGCCGATGAAGAGAACCTTGAGCTTGCCCATCCCCACACCCTAAGCCGCCGAGGCACCGCCCCGCCGCTCGGCCTCCTGCCGGTTTTCTCTCGTCAACCAGACCTCGCGTAGAGGGCTGATGGACCGGGTATCTGATCCAGGTCCAGGCGATGGCTACGCGCATCGCATGCCTGCGGATGACCGCACAGCACCTGAGGGGATTGCGTTCACCATGCCCCTGGTTCGTATCGATGTCATCGAGGGACGAAGCGACGAGGAAGTACGAGCGCTGGCCGATGCGGTCCAGGACGTCATGCTGGAGGTGTTCGCAGCCCCGCCGCGAGACCGGTACCAGGTCATCCATGAACACCGGCCCGGTCGGCTGATCGCCGAGGACACTGGGCTGGGCCTCGAGCGCAGCGACCGCGTGGTCATCATCCAGGTGACCGAGCAAGGCCGGAGCGACGCGCAGAAGAAGGCTCTTTACGCGGCACTGGCCAGTTCCCTGGAGTCTCGCGCGGGTGTCAGCCCGTCGGACCTCATCGTGTCGGTCGTGGCCAACACCAGTGCGGACTGGTCCTTCGGGCTCGGGCGGGCCCAGTTCTTGGAAGGAGACCTGTTACCTTCCTTGGCGCCGCGCAGCGCGGGCCAAACGGAGTTCGCGCGGACTTGACCCGTGC
>JAWWPV010000063.1:0-2746 GCA_033854775.1 Trebonia sp. | reverse complement strand
ACGGCGGGCGTCGCCCCGGTGCCTGAGGCCCCGTCTTCGCCCGCGGCGCTGTCTTCGCCTGAGGCACTGTCTTCGCCCGCGGCGCTGTCTTCGCTCGTCGCCGCCCAGTTGCGCCCCGCGCCGCCCTACGACGCGGGCCCGGAGGCGGCGCGCCTCGGCGCGACCGCGATGATCGACGTCAGCGACGGCCTGCTCGCGGACCTCGGCCACGTGGCCGCCGCGAGCGGCGTCCAGGTCAACGTCGGCAGCTCACGGTTGGCCCCCGGCGCCGCTCTGCGCGAAGCCGCGGCGTCGCTGACGGCTTCTGGCCCGTCGTCCCGAACGGCGGTAATGGCCCTTGAGTGGGTGCTAGCCGGCGGCGAGGACCACGCCCTGGTCGCCGCGTTCCCGCCGGGCACGGTGCTGCCGGGCCGCTGGCGCGTGATCGGCGAGGTGGGCTCAGGGACCGGCGTCACGGTCGACGGCGCCCCGCACGAGGGCCCGGCCGGCTGGCAGCACTTCAGCTGACCGTCCTGCCGTCTGACCGTCCCGGATGGTTGTGACAACGGGCCGCCTATAGCCGGACCGATGCCACAACCAGCCGCCTGGCTCCAGCCGAATCGGGCACAAAAACGAGCCGACGCGCCTCTGTGGCGCATCGGCTCGAGGGCCTGCTTGGACTGCCTAGCGGGTGACCTTGCCGGCCTTGATGCAGGAGGTGCACACGTTCAGGCGCTTGGGCGTGCCCGACACGATTGCCCGAACGGTCTGGATGTTCGGGTTCCAGCGACGGCGGGTGCGGACGTGCGAGTGCGACACGTTGTTGCCGAAGCCCGGCCCCTTGCCGCAAACGTCGCAGACGGAAGCCACGGCTGCCTCCACAGGTAGGATTGGAAAAGTCTGTCAGCGCCTCACCCGGCGGTGGTCAAAACACCAGCACGGAACTGAAGCAGCCTGCGCAGCATACCCGACGCCCCGCCTCCCGCGCGAACTGTGTTAGCTCGGGTTGTGCGCGGAATGTCGGTGTGTGCTCCTATGCTGGCCACGTGACTACGCTGCGCGATCCTTTGACCCAGGTGCTGGGTAAGAAGGCGAGCGACACGTTCGAGAAGGTCTTCGGCCTGCGGACGGTCGGTGACCTGCTGCGCCACTACCCCCGCCGCTATTACACCAGGGGCGAGCTGACCCCGCTCGACTCGCTCAGCGAGGGCGACCACGTCACCGTGCTCGCCCGGGTCGCCATGGCCAGCGTGATCGGGGGAAACGTCCCGGGCCAGCGGCCAAAGGCGCCGCCCGGCCGTGGTCCGTACAAGCAGCGCCTTGAGGTCATCGTCACTGACGGCACGGGCAAGCTACAGCTCACGTTCTTCGCCGGCGTCGGTTTTCACGCGAAACAACTGCATCAGGGCGCGCTCGCCCTGTTCGCCGGCACGGTGTCAAGCTTCCGCGGCCGCCGCCAGCTGGTACACCCCGAGTACGAGCTGCTCCCGGTCTCGTCCGCCGACGAGCGGCTGACCACGGAGCTTGCCGAGGAGTTCGCCAGGGAGCTGATCCCGGTCTACCCGGCGAGCGCCAAGCTGACCTCGTGGACGATCTCCCGGCACATTGACACCGTGCTCGAGACCCTGGACGCCGGAGAGGACCCGCTGCCCGCCGAGCTGCGCGCGCGGCATGACCTCTGGCCAAGGGAGCTGGCCATCAGGGCGATCCACCGGCCGACGGACCGCGAGGACATCCGGCAGGCGACCAAGCGGCTCAAATGGGACGAGGCGTTCACCATGCAGGCGGCGCTCGCCCAGCGGCGGCACGCCGCCGCGGCGATGCCCGCGGTGCCCCGCCCGCCGATCGAGGACGGGATCGCCGCCGCGTTCGACCGGCGGCTCCCGTTCACCCTCACCGAGGGGCAGCGGTCGGTGGGTGAGGTCATCGCGCACGACCTAGCCTGCGCGTACCCGATGAACCGGCTGCTCCAGGGCGAAGTCGGGTCAGGCAAGACCGTCGTGGCGGTGCGGGCCATGCTCCAGGTCGTGGACGCGGGCGGGCAGGCCGCGCTGCTCGCGCCGACCGAGGTGCTCGCGCAGCAGCATTACCGGTCGATCACCGCGCTGCTCGGCCCGCTCGGCTGGGCAGGCCAGCTAGGGGCGGGCGAGCTGAGCGCCGGGCAGCCTGGGGCGGCTGAGCAGGCGACCAGGGTGGCGCTGCTCACCGGCTCGACGGGCGTGCGGGCGCGGCGCAGCGCGCTGAGCGACGTGTTCACCGGCGACGCCGGCATCCTCATCGGCACGCACGCGCTGCTGGAGGACCAGGTGCAGTTCGCCGACCTCGGCCTGGTGGTCATCGACGAGCAGCACCGGTTCGGCGTCGAGCAGCGCGACGCGCTTCGCGAGAAGGCCGCGGGCTCCCGGCCGCACGTGCTGGTGATGACCGCGACGCCGATCCCGCGCACGGTGGCCATGACCGTGTTCGGTGACCTTGAGGTCTCAACGCTGTCGGAGCTGCCCGCCGGCCGCTCGCCGATCGCGACGCACGTGGTGCCCGCCGTGGAACGGCCGCACTACCTGGACCGGGCGTGGCAGCGGGTCCGCGAGGAGGTCGAGGCCGGCCGTCAGGCCTACGTGGTCTGCCCGCGCATTGGCGACGCGGACGATGACGGCGACGGGGCCGACACCCCGGAGCCCGGCCCGGGACCGGACGCAGACGAGGGGACACCGGAGGGCCAGGAGGCGCGCAGGCCGCCCCTCGCCGTCCTCGAGGTGGCACCTGAGCT
>JAWWPV010000062.1:0-5792 GCA_033854775.1 Trebonia sp. | reverse complement strand
GTGGCCGGGCGGCCCGCCCCCCGCCGCGACGGCACGGGTACCCGTCGCGACCGCCCGAGTTATCCACACCGACGTGGCCGCCCGCCAGGAGGTGGCCGGCACCCTCGGCTACCAGGGGCTCTTCACGGTCGCCAGCGAGCTTGACGGGATACTCACCGCGCTGCCCGGGCCCGGGAGCACCGTGCGCCGGGGCCAGCCGCTGTTCGCCGTCTCCGGCCAGCCGGTGCGGCTCCTGTACGGCTCGCTACCCGCCTGGCGGCCGTTCGCGCCCGGTATGACCGCCGGGCCCGACGTCCGGCAGTTGCAGCGGAACCTCACCGCGCTCGGGTTCGATGCCGGACCCGCCGACGGGGTGTTCGGCTGGTCCACCGAGCTGGCGGTGCGGCAGTGGCAGCAGGCCACCGGGCTGCTGCCCGTGACCGGGACGATCCAGCTCGGCGAAGTGGCATTCCTGCCGGGGCCGCTGCGGGTTACGACCACATCAGCGCGGCTCGGCGCGCCGGTCGCGGCCGGGACCACCGTCGTGTCCGGGACATCGCTGACCCCGGGCGTCAAGGTCTGGCTCGCGCCCGGCGGCACCGCCGTCCGGCCAGGCGACCACGTGCTCGTCACGATGCCGGACGGAACGACCGTCGCCCCCGGCACGGTGACCGCGGTCGGCAGCGTCGCCACCGCGCCGGACACCGCGAGTGGCGCGACGCCGAACGGCGGCGCGGGCAGCGGGTCCAGCGGCGGCCAGAGCGCCGCCGTCCCCATCACGATCACCATCGGGGCCGCGGTCCCGGCCGGGCTCGACCAGGCACCCGTCCAGGTGGCGATCACCGCGCAGCACGCCGACAACGTCCTCGCGATCCCGGTCACGGCGCTGCTCGCCACCCCCGGCGGCGGCTACGCCGTCCGGCTCAGCGGGTCGGGGTCCCAGTTGATCCCGGTGACGACCGGGCTGTTCGACGCGGCCACCGGGCTCGTCGAAGTCACCGGCAGCGGACTCGCGCCCGGCCTCGCGGTCGAGGTGGCCCAGGGATGACAACCTCCGCCGTCCCGGCGCTGAGCCTGCGCGATGTCCGCAAGAGCTATCCGGGCTCACCGCCGGTGGAATCTGTGCGCGGGGTGACGCTTGACGTCATGCCCGGCGAGATGGTCGCGATCGTGGGCCCGTCCGGCTCAGGCAAGAGCACGCTGCTGCACCTGGCGGCCGGCCTGGAGCGGCCCACCAGCGGGTCGGTCCTGATCGCCGGCCAGGACCTGAGCACGCTCTCCGACCGTGACCTGGCGGGCCTGCGCGCCTGCCGGGTCGGCGTCATCTTCCAGCAGTTCTTCTTGCTCGAGGCGCTGTCCGCGCTCGACAACGTGGCGGCGGCCCTGCTGTACCAGGCGGTGCCCGCCGCCCGGCGGCGCGCGGCCGCCGCGGAGATGCTTCAGGTGGTCGGCCTCGGCCACCGGCTCACGCACCGGCCGCGGCAGCTGTCCGGCGGCGAACAGCAGCGCGTCGCGATCGCCAGGGCCCTGACCGGGAACCCGGCCGTCGTGCTCGCCGACGAGCCAACCGGCAACCTCGACCAGGTCACCGGCCAGGAGATCATGACGCTGCTCCGCTCGCTCAACACCGAGCACGGAGTGACGCTCGCCGTCATCACGCACGACCCCTCCATCGCGGCCACCGCGCCGCGCACGGTCGAACTGCGTGACGGCCGCATCGCCGCCAACGCCGGCCACGGCACTGGGCCGGCGGCTCAGCCCGCAACGAAGGGACGGTAACCGCCATGACCGCCGCATCCGGCCGCCCCCGGTCCCGGCTGCTCCCCGCCGACGTGCTGCGCACCGGGACAACCGGGCTGCGCCACCGGCGCACCCGTGCGCTGCTGTCCGCGCTCGGCATCGCCATCGGCATCGCGGCCGTGGTCGCGGTGCTCGGCATCACCACCTCCAGCCAGTCGGCGCTGCTCGCCGAGATCGACCAGCTCGGCACCAACCTGCTCACCGTCACCAACGGCCAGACGCTGAACGGCCAGGAGGCCGAGCTGCCGGTCACCGCCACCGCCATGGTCCGGCGGGTGGCCGGCGTCGAGCGGGCCGCGCCGACCGCGATCCTCGCCCGTGCCTTCGTCTACCGCACCAGCAAGGTTCCGGTCTTCGACACCGGCGGCCTCGCCGCCCGTGCGGCTGACCCGGCGCTGCTCGCCGTCCTCGGCGGCACCCTCCGCCAGGGCACCTTCCTCAACCCGGCCACCAGCCGCTATCCCGTCACCGTGCTCGGTTACCAGGCCGCGCAGACGCTCGGCATCGCCAGCCTCACCAGTCCAGGGCCGCCGCCCCGCGTGCTCATCGGCGGCCAGTTGTTCACTGTCGCGGGCATCCTGAACCCGCTGCCGCTGGCGCCGGAGATCGACCGCTCCGCGCTCGTCGGCTTCCCGGCCGCCGCGCGCCTGCTCGGCTATGACGGCCACCCGAGCCTGATCTACGTCAGGACCGACGTGACAAGAACCGCGCAGGTCGCCGCCCTGCTCGGGCCGACGGCGAACCCCGGGGAACCAGGCGGCACGTCGGTCAGCCAGCCCTCGGCGGCGCTCACCGCCCGGGTCGCGGTCGCCGAAGCGGCCACCGCGCTGTTCCTCGGCCTCGGTGCGGTGGCCGTGGGCGTTGGCGGCATCGGGATCGCCAACGTCATGGTGATTTCCGTGCTGGAGCGCCGTGCCGAGATCGGGCTGCGCCGCGCCCTCGGCGCCGCCCGGGTACACATCGCCGCGCAGTTTCTCGCCGAGGCGCTGATCCTTGGCCTCCTCGGCGGCACCGCGGGGCTGGCCATCGGGGCGGCCGCCACCGCCGCCGTCGCCAGGATCAGGGGCTGGACACTGCTCATCCCCGCGGACGGCCTGTGGGGCGGGCTCGCCGTCGCCGTCACGGTGGCCGCGGTCGCCGGCCTCTACCCCGCCGTGCGCGCCGCCCGCCTGTCACCCGCCGACGCCCTGCGCACCCTCTAACCCGGGCAAGCCGGGCAGCTACCTCGGCTTGGCGTCTCCACCCAAGATCAACCTCGAGCGCCGTCAGAACGACTTCGGCTTACTCCGCGGCGCCCGTTCCCCCGATCACCTCGGGAAAACCGTGCCGTCGAAGAGCTTGCGGGCGGTCCGGACGACGCCGGAGCGGGTGACCTTCGGCGGCGACACCGAGGCGTCGAGCTCGACCTCGACCTGGAGCGCGCCGCTCGGGTGCTCGACGGACAGCCGGGACCCGCCGCCGAGCACGGCGAGATCGTGTCCCACCGCGCCGGGAACCACGATCGCGGTGCCGACGCTGACCGCGCCGAGGACCCCGATGGACTCGTGCACCCGGACGGGGATGAACGTCCTTGTGCCGATCGTCCCGCCGTGCGCGGGCGGCGCGACCAGCGAGATCTTCGGCACCGTCGTGCCGCTGACGTCGCCGAGCCCCATCGCCTTGCCCGCTTCGAGCCGTAGCTCCTGAACGCGCTTGTTCAGCTCTTCGTCCCCCTCAAGCTCGGCGACCGGCTCCTGCCCCGTCTTGCCGAAGCTGGCCGCGGCGACCACGACGACCGGCATCCCGTTGTCCACGCACGTCACCGGGATGCCGCCGAAGACATCCGTGACGTTCCCCGTCGGGAACACGCCGGAGGCGGCACCTGAGTCCTCGAAGTCGAGCACCACGGCGGCCGCCGTGCCGGGCACGCCGTCGATCGCGGTGTCCCCGTCATAGCGGGGCCTGCCGCCGGGGGTGGGGAACGTGGCGGTGACGATCCCGCCGGTGTTCACCATCCGGATGCGGACGCTCGTCTGGTCGCCGCGCGCGGGCACAAGGCGCCGCTCGACCGCGAACGGCCCGATGCCCGCCAGGATGTTCCCGCAGTTCTGCTTGTCGGTGACGACCGCCCGGTCGACCATGACCTGAAGGAACAGGTAGTCGACGTCGATGCCAGGCAGCGGGGAGGGTGAGACGACCGCGACCTTGGACGTCAGCGGGTGCGCACCGCCGACCCCGTCGATCTGCCGCGGGTCCGGCGATCCCATGACCCGCAGGAGCAGGTCATCTCGCTCGGCGCTGTCGGCGGGGAGGTCATCGGCGAGGAAGTACAGTCCCTTGGACGTCCCGCCCCGCATCTGCATGGCCCGGATCCCGTCGTACCGGACATCGCCGCTCATGAGATTCCTCCGTGCAGAAGACGTGGGATACTTTGGGCCCTCCCGGGGGCCCAAAGTATCCCCGTTGTGCCTTGAGGCAGCGCCACGCACCCGTTCGGAATGATCACTGCCTTAAATACCCTCGCCCGCGCGCCGCACGTACTCGGCGTAGGTGATGTAGTCCACTCCTGCCAGCTTCTGCCGCAGGCCGTACATGTCCACGCCGAGGGCGCCGTCGGCGAGCTGCTTGCGGTTGGCGTCCTCCTTGGCGATCCGTGCCTCGGACGCGGTCACCGCCTTCGCGACGTCGAGGCGCGGCACGACGCACACGCCATCGTCGTCGGCGACGATCGCGTCGCCCGGCCGGATGAGCTGGCCGCCGAGCGCGATCGGCACGTTGACGGAGCCCGTGGTCTCCTTCACGGTGCCCTGCGCGGACACGTGCGCGGTCCACGCGGGGAAGCCCATGTCGCGCAGTTCCTGGGTGTCGCGCAGGCCCGCGCCCATGATCAGGCCGCGGACGCCGCGGCTGACCAGCGAGGTGGCGAGCAGCTCGCCGAACCCGCCGTCGCTGTTCGGCGACGCGGTGGTGACCACGATGATGTCGCCCGTCTTGGCCTGCTCCACGGCGGCGTGAATCATCAGGTTGTCGCCCGGCCAGCACAGCACGGTGAGCGCGGTGCCCGCGATGCGCGTGCCCTGCTGGTTCGGCCGGATCTCCGGGCCGAGGTAGCCCTTGCGGCCGATCGCCTCGTGCACGGTGGCGACGCCGTAGGTGGCGAGCTTGTCGACTTCGGCCAGGTCGGCACGCGGCGGGTCGGTGACGATGACGTTAAGCATCGGTAGCCAGGCTCCTTCTACTCGGATGTTTCATGATCGGAAGCATTGTCCGCCTGCAGCGCCCCGATGACGCTGGCCAGGTGGGCGCGGACGGCGCGGTCGGCATCCGCGGGCCGCCGGTCGGCGACCGCCTGGGCGATGGCCACGTGCTCGGGCAGTGACACCTCGGGACGGCCGGGCCGCAGGGCGAGCTGGAACTGGTGCCTGACCAGCTGCGCGTGCAGCCGTTCGAGCAGCCCGACCGCGACGGCCTGCCCGGAGATCACCCCGACCAGGCGGTGCAGTTCCCGGTTGAGCTCGGAGTACTGCAGCGGGTTCCCCTCCGCGACCGAGCGCTTGAGGTTTTCCGCGAGCTCGCGCAACTGGGCCGCCTCGTCGTCGGTGACCCGTTCCGCTGCCTTGGCGGCGCAGAGCGCCTCAAGGGCCATCCGGCACTCGGTGATCGCGACGGCCTCTTCGGTGGACACGACCCGGACCCGGGCGCCGCGGTTGGGGATCCGCTCGACCAGCCCGTCAGCGGTGAGATCAAGCAGCGCGGCCCGCAGCGACTGCCGCGTCACCCCGAGCGTCCCGGCCAGCTCCTCCTCAACAAGCCGCTGACCGGGCCCGAAATCCCCGCTGAGGATGGCCTGGCGCAACACCCCAAAGGCATGCACCCGGGCCGTCTCCCCAGCCAGGGGGCCGCCTTGTGTTCCCGCCGCCATGCTCCGACGCTACGTACCCGCGCCGCAGATTGTCAACAATTGTCCGGCCGGGGCCACGGGCTGGCCTTTTCCGCCGCTTGGTTACCAGTCGGTAATCTTGCGTTCCCCGGCT
>JAWWPV010000061.1:0-3317 GCA_033854775.1 Trebonia sp. | reverse complement strand
CCACCGCAGCCACGGCAGCCACGTCGGTGACCGGTCGAGCAGCACGTACGCCCAGACTCCGGTGCCGAGTATCCCGGCCGCCGCGACCGCCCGGCCGACGACGGGCGTGTCTGACCGCAGCAGCGCGATGGCGCCGGCTCCGACGAGCGCGCCGATCGCTGGCGCGAGCGCCACCATGTAGTACGGGTGGATGATCCCCTGCATGTAGCTGAAGACCAGCCCGGTGACCAGCAGCCAGCCGCCCCACAGCAGGGCGAAGGCGCGGGTGCGCGACGTGCGGGCCGCCCGTCTTGACACCCAGAGCAGCGCGGCGAGCGAGAGCAGCGCGGCCGGGATCAGCCAGGACACCTGACCGCCGAACTCGGACTGGAACAGCCGGAAGATGCCCGTCGCGCCGCCGAACCTGGTGCCAGTGGCGCCGCCGCCGCCGATCGATCCGGTCTCTGACCCGTCGAGCCGCCCGAGCCCGTTGTAGCCGAGGGTCAGCTCGAGGATGTTGTTGTTCGTCGACCCGCCGAAGTACGGCCTGTCCGCGGCGGGCGTTAGCTCCGCGATCGCGATCCACCAGCCGCCGCCCGCGATCACGCCGCCGAGCCCGGCGAGCAGCTGCCAGAGCCTGCGGCGCAGCCGGGCCGGCCCCGCCCACAGGTAGGCGAGCCCGAACCCGGGCAGCACGAGGAACGCCTGCATCATCTTGGTGAGGAAGGCGAAGCCGAGCAGTGCCCCGGCGAGGACCAGCCAGCGGGTCCTGTCCCGCTCGATCGCCCGCTGTACGCAGTACGCGGCGGCCGTCATCAGCAGGACGAGCAGCGCGTCCGGGTTGTTGAACCGGAAGATAAGCGCGGCCGCCGGGGTGAGCGCGAGGACTGCCCCGGCGATCAGCCCGGCCTCCGGCCCGAACCAGCGCCGCACGGCCGCGAACAGCAGGAGGACCGACAGCACTCCCTCGACCGCCTGCGGCGCGAGCAGCGACCACGAGCTGAAGCCGAACAGCCGCCCGGACAGCTCGTCGACCCACAGCGACGCGGGCGTCTTGTCCACGGTGATGAAGCTGGAGGAGTCGAAGGAGCCGAAGAAGAATGCCTTCCACGACCGCGTGCCCGCCTGGACGGCCGCGGCGTAGAAGTCATTGGCGTACCCGTTCCTGCTCAGGTCCCATAGGTAAATGAGGGCGGTGACGGCGAGCAGGCCGAACAGTGCGGGCCGCGCCCACCGGGGATCTTCCGCCGGCCCACGCCACAGGCGGCTTAGCCGGCCCTCGGCCGGCTGCCGCGGGTGAAGCTTGACGGCGGCGGTCACGGCGCTCATCGCCGGCCCCCGAGGGAGTGACTGGCGGCGGGTGCGGGCAGCGCCGCCGACTTGGCGTAGACGGACTCGCGCAGCGCCAGTCGCGGCACCTTGATCGTGCCCCGGGCGAGCCCGAGGCCGACCCGCGCCATGCCGCGCAGGTCGCGCAGCGCGGTGTCGACGATGTCGACCCGCGAGTCGGAATCGTCTGTCCAGTCCACGGGCACTTCGTGGATGCGCAGCCCGGCTCGCTCGGCGAGCACGAGCAGTTCGGTGTCGAAGAACCAGCCCCTGTCCGCCACTAGCGGCAGCAACTGCCGCGCCTGGCAGGCGCGGATGGCCTTGAACCCGCACTGCGCGTCGGAGAACCTGGCGCGAAGCGCGATGCGGAGCAGGAAGTTGTAGCAGCGCGAGATGATCTCGCGCTTCGGCCCGCGGATGACCCGCGAGCCGTGGGCCAGCCGGGTCCCGATCGCGATGTCGCTGTGCCCGGAGAGCAGCGGGGCGACGAGGGGGAGCAGCGCGTTCAGGTCCGTGGACAGGTCCACGTCCATGTACGCGAGCAGCTCGGCGTCGCTTGACGACCAGATCTCGTGCAGCGCCCTGCCGCGGCCAGGCAGGTCCAGGTGGACGGCGCGGACCTCGGCGAACGTCTCCTCCAGCGAACGCGCGACAAGCCAGGTCCTGTCGGTGCTGCCGTTGTCCGCGATCGTGACCCTCGCGGTGAACGGGAAGGCCTCCCGCAGGTACTCGACGAGCCGCCTGACGCTTGGCGCGAGGTCGTGCTCTTCGTTCCTGACCGGGACGACGATTTCTACCTCGGGTATCTCATTCATGCCCGAAGTGTGCGAAACCGGACTGGGTGGCCCCTGCCGCGTACTTGCAGGTCACCTGTGAGTCAAAGACTAACTTCTGAGGATCCTGTGACGGCGCGCCAGTCATTAACGCTAGTCCGCGTCCGGCCGGCCTGCCCAGCCGCGGTGCCTGGCTTGCGCGAGTGGCTGCGTCGCGGCGCGCGCCTCGGTGAGCGCGGCGGTCATCATGTCCGCGGCCTGGCCGGCCGCCGCAAGCGCCTCGATCGTCTCCGTCACCAGGTCGTCCGCGTCATGGCCGTCCTCCTGCGTGACCTGCCCGTCCTCGTGCTGGACGACGAGGAACCGTGCGAGCTGCTCATACAGCTGAGGCAAGCCCTGGCCGATGAGCTCGAGGCTGCCGACGATGGCACGGACGTCGCCCGGGTTGGACAGCTCGCCGCCGCCGTGGGTGAGCTCGTTCAGCGCCGCGATCGCGTGCGCCGCCTGGGTGGCGATCTCGCACGGCGTCAGGGTGCTCGCCAGCTCAGTCACTTGGCGACCACGGCATCGCGGGCGCACGGCTGCGCCACCTGCTCAGGCATCCGTCTCCTTGGGGGACTCGGGATTTGGGGGTCACGGGCCTACCGCATGGTGTGCCCGCGGGACCGCTCTTCTATACGATACGTCGCCCGGTAACGCCTGGTCAGCCGGAGCAGAAGTGCAGGACCTCAGCACCTCGCGATGAATGACACGTTTTAGCCGGGGCGAAACGGCTAGTCTGAGTGCTCGTGTCGGTTAACGACGAAGGCGATCAGGTTCCTGGCATCATGTCAGGGGAAGAAGGCGGCCAGGTTTCCGGCGCGCTGCCTGGGGAGGGCGGCTGGGTAACCGCCGCGCTGCTCAGGGAAGAGGGCCGGGTACCCGCCGCGCTGCTCAGGGCAGAGCAGCGCGCTGGTGTCGTTTTCGCGCTCGGCTGGGTGATGGCGCAGCTATTCGACCCGAGGCGACGGGCGAGCGTCACCGAACGCACGCCGCCCTTCAACCCGGTCACGCAGCTTCCCCTCGTTGCCGACCTGGCGGCGGACCCGAAGCTCGTCTTCCTCGCCGCCGAGCTGTCCGAGCTCCTGCGGTGGTTCCCTGCCCTGCACAGGCCGCTGCGGCTGGTCACCGCCCAGACGAACAAGAAAAAGGCGTCGGTCGCGGCGGAGGACCTGGCCACGGGTGAGGCGGCCGACG
>JAWWPV010000060.1:0-8971 GCA_033854775.1 Trebonia sp. | reverse complement strand
GGTGGCGGAACACCCTGTTCCTGCACACCCCCGGCGCCCTGCTGACCGACGTCGGCGAGGTGCTCGGGCTCATCGCAGGCTACGGTGTCGTCGTCCTCGTCGCGCTGATGTCCAGGCTGCCGCCGCTTGAGCGCGGCGTTGGCACCGACCGGCTGGCCCGCTGGCACTCAATCGGCGGCCGGTACGTCATCAGCCTGGTGAGCGGCCACGTCGTGTTCATCATCTGGGGCTTCGCGGCCACCGCGCACCAGAGCGTGACGCACGAGACCCTCACGCTCGAGAAGACCGTCCCCGACATCCTGATGGCCACCGTCGCCTGGTTCCTGCTGCTGATGGTCGCCGCGATCTCCATCAGGGCCGCGCGGCGTCGCGTCGCCTACGAGACCTGGTACTACGCGCACCTGTACACCTACCTCGCGATCGCGCTCGCGTTCAGCCACCAGTTCGCCAACGGCGGCGCGTTCGCGGAGAGCTTCCAGTCCCGCGTCGCCTGGTCGGCCTTGTACGCGGTGGTCGGCGCGCTGCTGCTCTGGTACCGGGTCATCACCCCGCTGCGCAGGTCCGCCAGGCACCAGTTCACCGTGCAGGCGGTCAGGCCGGAGGCGCCCGGCATCGTGTCCCTGCTCATCTCCGGCCGCGAGTTCGACCACCTGCGCGCGGAGCCAGGGCAGTTCTTCCGCTGGCGGTTCCTCACCCGCGAGCTGTGGTGGCAGTCGCACCCGTACTCGCTGTCCGCGATGCCGCAGCCTGACCTGATGCGGATCACGGTCAAGTCCCGCGGCGACCACAGCGGCTCGCTCGCGAACCTGAAGCCTGGCACCCGGATCGTCGCCGAGGGGCCGTACGGCGCGTTCACGCCGTCGCTGACCGGACGCCGGGTGCTGTTCATCGCCGGCGGTGTCGGCATCACGCCGATCCGCGCGATGTTCGCCGCACTGCCGAAGCGGATGTCCGGCGGCATCACGCTCCTCTACCGGGCCAGCCACCCCCGTGACGTGGTGTTCAGCCGCGAACTGAACGCGATCGCCAGTGACCGGCAGGCCGCGATGCACTACCTGATCGGCTCCCGCGAGGAACTCGGCTACGACCCGCTCGACGCGGACCACCTCCAGCGGACCGTCCCGGGTCTGCACCGCTACGAGGCGTACGTCTGCGGCCCGACCGGCATGACCCAGGCCGCGGTGAACGCGCTGGTGGCCGCGGGCGTACCGCGGCGGCGCATCCACCACGAGTCCTTTGACTTCTGACCCGAATTAATCGCTCACTGGAGGCTGCATGCGCCGCGCTGTCGTCGTTCTCGGCACTACCGCCGCCGGGCTCGCCGCGCTGTTCTCGTACAAGACGCACCTGGCCGGCATCGCCGTCGCGAGCACGTCGCCGATCACTCCGACCATGACCGCGGCGCCGATGACCGCGCCGGCGGCGAACCCCTCGGCAAGCGCAACCCCGTCCAAGTCGGCCGCGAAGAAGAGCACGCCGAAGCCGTCGTCCTCGGCGGCCGCGCCCGGGAGGACGACCGCAACCACGCCGACGGCCACGCGCTCGACCACGCCAAGCAAGAAGGCGGCGTCGCCCGCGACCACGGCGCCAAGCTCAAGCGCTCCGGCGGGGAAGTCCGGAACCTTCACCGGTCCGAGTGAGTCAACCCAGTACGGCAACGTGCAGGTGCAGATCACCGTGAGCAACGGGAAGATCACCAACGCCAGCGGCAGCCTGCCGCAGGGCGGCGACTCGATCGCGCAGAACGCCCTCCCCCAGCTGAACCAGGAGGCCCTCACCGCCCAGAGCGCCAACATCCAGGCGGTCAGCGGCGCGACCTACACCAGCCAGGGCTACATCGGGTCCTTGCAGCAGGCCGTAAACGAGGCCGGCTTGTAGGCGCCGCCGCAAGGTATACCGAGTTTCGGGTGGGACAAACGCCGACAATCCACTCGGGACTCCCCCCCGAACTCGGTACACCTCTGCCAAAGAACGGGCGGTCAGTCACCCAGGCGCCGCGTGAAGCCGGGCGGGATCACCAGGTCGTCTGGCGTCAGGTCGGCGATCGACGAGTGGCCGAGGCCGAGCAGGCAGGCGTCGATGCCCGAGCGGAGCAGGTCGAGGACGTTCTCCACGCCCGCCTGCCCGTTGGCCCCGAGGCCCCAGAGGTACGCGCGCCCGATCATCACGGCCTTCGCGCCAAGGGCGAGCGCCTTCACCACGTCGCCGCCGCGCCGCACGCCGCCGTCGAGCAGCACCTCGACCTGGTCGCCGACCGCGTTGGCGATGCCTGGCAGCATCCGGATGGTGGCCGGCGTCCCGTCCAGGTTGTTCCCGCCGTGGTTGGACACCGAGATCGCGGAGACCCCCGTGTCGACGGCCCGCTTCGCGTCGTCGATCCTGGTGACGCCCTTGAGCATGAACGGGCCTGCCCACTGCGACCGCAGCCAGGCGACGTCCTCCCAGGACGGCGGCGTCGACTGCGCCCACTGCCCGTAGGCGCCGAAGAACGTCGGGGCGGGCGCGCCGCCGACCGGCAGGTTCGGCACCGTGAGGTCCGGGATCTCGCCCGAGCGCAGCCACTGGTACAGGTACGCGGGCCGCGTGATGACCGCCGGCACCTGCCGGATCAGTTCCTCGATCGTCATCTTCTCCGGGATGCGGGGCGAGCCCCAGTCGCGGCCGAAGGAGAAGGACCAGTCGAGCGTCACGATGATGCCCACCGCGCCGGCTTCACGCGCCCGCTCCATCCGGGCCGCCATGTCGTCGCGCGTGCCTACCCAGTACATCTGGAAGAACAGCTTCGGGTTGGCCGCGATGACCTGCTCGATGGGCTTGGAGGCGAACGACGACAGCCCCATCGCCGTGCCCCGCGCGGCGGCAGCCCGCGCGACCGCCACCTCACCGTCCGGGTGCACCGCCTGCACGCCGGTAGGCGAGATGATCACTGGCAGCGAGATGTCCTGCCCCATCACCGTGGTGGCCATCTCCCGGGTCGCGGGCAGCCCCGCGACGTGCGGCGCGAACCCGATCTCGCGGAACGCCTTGACGTTGTCTTCGATCGTGAGGCCCGCCTCCGCGCCGGCGATGAGCGCGCCGTACACGGATGCCGGCAGGTGCCGCTTTGCCCGGCGCTGCGCGACCGCCACGGTCTCGAACCACTTGTTGGCCATAGCCTCTTCACTACCCTCTGTGTTTACGCTCGCATCCGCGAGAACCGCGGATACGACGGGATTAGAGTGTGCCCTTCCCCGCCGACCCGGCCGGGTGCGGGGTGAGGACCTGGACGTCCATCGGCACGGTGAGCTTGCCCTCCAGGGCCGCGCCGAGCTCGGCGAGCTCCGCGCTTTGGCTGTGCGCGCGCAGCGCGTCCCGGTCCGCGTACTTCTCGATCATCACCAGGCGGCCGTCCCGGCCCTCGTGCAGCGCGTAGAGCAGGGTACCGTCATCGGCGTGCACCTTGGCTTCGGCGGTTTCCAGTGCCGCGATGACCTCGTCCCGGTGCTCGGGAACGGGGATCAGGGTGGCAACGACAACAATCGCCATGTCGGACTCCTCACTGGTGAAGAACTCGTTATCCGTCGAAGAACTCGCTGAGGGCGGGGGCCACGTCCCGGTAGCCGCGCACCTGCCGGAGCCGGCCGCGGCCGAGCCGGGCGAGGTCGCGGGCCAGGTCTGGGTCCTGCTCGCCGGTCGTGTCGAGCAGGATGTCCAGCCGGGGCAGCCGCGCCGCGAACGGCCGCGGGTCCGGGCCGGCGTTGTGCACGCAGTCCGACAGCAGCAGCACCCGCGCGTCCCTGGCCGGGACCCGGGCCAGCTCGCGCCGCGCCACCTGCAGCGGGAACGCCAGGTTGGTGAGCCCGCGGGCGGGGATCCGCAGCATCGACTCCACCAGCCGTTCCGGCGGCACGTGCTGCCCCAGGCGGGACAGCACCGCCGCGTCCGACCAGAACGCGATCACCGCGAGGTTGTCCCGGGCCAGTTCCGCCGCCAGCGCACCGACGGCGGCCGCCGCTGTCCGTGCCCGCTCGCCGCGCATCGACCCGGAAAGGTCGACAAGCAGCACCACCGAACGAGTGGTGGTGACCCGCTCCCGGACAATGATGTCCTCGTCCTCCGGGACAGGGTGCTCGGTGAGCTGCTCGAGGGTGCGGTCTAGGTCGATGTCGTCGGAGCCGCCCCGGTAGGGGACGCTGGCGATGTCACCAGCGCCGCGCCGCGCCGTCCGGTCGGTGCGCGGCCGGGGCACTGCCAGCCGCCCCGCGATCTCCCTGGCCCGGCGCAGCGTCTCCGGGTCGGGCGCCACGGCCGCCTCTGTCGCGCCCACCAGCGTGCCCTGCTCCTCGGTGACGGCGGGACCGCTCCCGCCGCGCTGCCCCGGGGGGCGGCCGGCCCGGTCACGTCCGCCCGGTCCCGGGCTGAGCACCATCCCGGCCCCGCCGCCCTGCGAGATGTCCCGCAGCTCCGGCTCCTCGGTGAGCGTCTTCGGCTTGCGGCGCAGCGGCTTGAGCCCGCGGGCGGGATCGGTGCGCCGGGGCCGGTCGGACTGGCGGCGGATCGGGGAGTCCGCCTCCACTGCTCTTCAACCCGGGGCCGCCGCGGCCGGGTTGAGGATGAAGTGGTCCTCCCAGATCTGGCGGAGTACCTGCTCGGGGGTGGCCTCGACGGTCTCGTCGAGGAAGATCCGGCCGGACAGCGCGACGATCATCGCGTCGTAGACGGTGTCCCGGTAGCGCTGCTCGGTTTCTTCGGCGGACACTGGCTCTTCGGCAGTCACTTGCGTCTCGTCCCCGTCGCCGGTGCCCGGGCTGCCGGTGCCCGTGCTGCGGATGTTGGAGGCGGAGCCGCCCGCCGGTTCGCCTGCCTCCCCGCCGTCAGTGTCATGAGCCCACCCGGCGGAGCCACGCCCTCGTTCGGAGTCAAGGAGAAAGAGCTCCCCCGCGACCAGGGTCAGGTCGATGGCACCGCGGACGCTGCTGCCCTGCCTGATGTCCTCGTGCTCCCTGGTGGCACGGGTGACCGCCACCGCGTCGGCGACGAGCCGCTCGTACACGGCGGGCTTGAGGTCAGGCAGCGGGGCGCGCAGCGCGACGATGCCGCGCTCGGCGGCCGCGTCCTGGTAGGTGATGGCGAGGCGGCAGAGCCGGTCGTGCACGGACGTCGACAGCCGGGTGGTACCGATGTTGTCATAGGGGTTCATCGAGGCGATCACCCGGAAGGTGTCCTTCGCGATCACCTCGCCGACCCGGGGCACCGCGATGCGCCGCTCGGCCATCGCGGTCAGCAGGGTGTTGAGCGTGTCCTCTGGCGCGCGGTTGAACTCCTCGATGTAGAGGAAGCCGCCCTCGCGCATGGCCTCGACCAGCGGGCCGTCGACGAAGTTCTCCGGGCTGTAGTCCTCGCGCAGCACCCGGGCCGGGTTGTGGTGCCCGACCAGCTTGGCCGGGGTCAGGTCGGCATTGCCCTCGACGAACACCAGCGGGATGCCCCACTCCGCGGTGATCGCCCGCAGCAGCGTGGACTTGCTGGTACCGGGCGGTCCCTCAAGCAGGATGTCGCGGCCCGCCGCGACGGCTGCGAGCACCAGGCCGAGTTCCCGCTCCCGGCCGACGACGCTGGCCTGGACGCGGTCCCTGACGCTCGATAGCGGCTCGCGGCCGTCACGGCTAGCGCTCATCGGATGGTGTTCCCGGCGTCAACGGTGAACTCGAGGCCGGTCACGTACTGCGCCTCGTCGGAAGCGAGGAACAGCACCGCGTTGCTGATGTCGCGCGGCTCGACCAGTTCAACCGGCAGCGTGTTCATGAAGATCGGGCCGAGGTTCGGGTCCCGCCCGATCAGCGGTTCGAGGCCGCCGAGGCCGGTGCCCATCGGGGTGTTCACCCCGGTGGGGTGGACGGTGTTGACCCGGATCTTGTGCCGGGCCAGTTCGTTGGCCATCGTCCTGGCGATGCCGACCACGCCGTGCTTGGCCGCCACGTAGGGGGCCAGGTAGGGCAGGCCCTTGATGCCGGCGGTGGAGCTGGTGCAGATGATCGACCCGCCGCCGTTGGCGATCAGGTGCGGGGCGGCAGCCACCATGGTGTTCCACACGCCGGTCAGGTTGGTGTCGAGGGTGTCCTGCCAGATCTGCGGGGTGACTTCGTCCCAGGGCTGCACCGTGCAGATCCCGGCGTTGGCGCAGACGATGTCGAGCTTGCCCAGCTCGGCGACGCCCTCGTCGACGACCCGCTTGAGCGCGGCCGCGTCGCGCACGTCGGCCTGCCGGGCGATGATCCGCCGGTCCAGCGCCTCTACCTGCTTGACGGTGTCGGCCAGCTCTTCCTCGGTCGACGTGGCGTAGCCGAGGATGGGGTAGGCGTCCGGCTGAGCGATGTCGATCGCGATGATGTCCGCGCCTTCTTCGGCCAGCCGGATGGCGTGGCTGCGGCCCTGGCCGTGGCCGGCGCCGGTGACGAAGGCGACCTTGCCTGCTACTCGTCCTGCCATATCGTTTCGTTCTCCTCTTACTTGATCATCGCGCCGGCGTCGACCGGCAGCGTCACGCCGGTGATGTACCGGGCCTCGTCGGAGGCGAGGAACAGGATCGCGTTGCTGATGTCGACCGGCTCCACCCACGGGATGTCCAGCGCGTTCAGCGACTTGAACGCGGCCACCGCCGACTCCCTGGTCGGGTTGGGGTTGGCCGGGTCGAACAGGCCCCAGACTTGCTTGTTCTGGATCATGATCGTGTTCACCCCGGTCGGGTGGACGCTGTTGACCCGGATGCCCTGCAGGGCGAACTCGGTGCCGATCGAGCGCATGATGCCGACGACGCCGTGCTTGGCCGCGTTGTAGTGCACCGAGTTCGCCAGGCCCTTGAGCCCGGCCACCGAGCTGGTCAGGATGATCGACCCGCCGCCGTTGGCGACCAGGTGCGGCAGGGCCACCTTGACCGTGTTCCACACCCCGGTCAGGTTGATGGCGATCGTCTCCTGCCAGGCGTCGTCGTCCAGCTCGAGCGCCGGGTGGGTCTGGTAGATGCCCGCGTTGGCGCAGACGATGTCGAGCCTGCCCAGCTGCGCGACCCCGTCGTCCAGGGCCGCCTTGAGCGCCGCGCTGTCGCGCACGTCCGCCTTGTGCGCGACGATCCGGCGGTCCAGCGCCTCGACTTCCTTGACCGTCTCGGCCAGGTCCTCCTCGGTCGCGCCGGGGTAGGCGGTGACCGACTCGACCGGCCCCGCGAGGTCGACCGCGATGATGTCGGCGCCCTCCTGGGCCAGCCGGATCGCGTGGCTGCGGCCCTGGCTGCGGGCGGCGCCGGTGATGAACGCGACCTTGCCTGCTACACGTCCTGCCATGTCAGCTCCTTTGCTGCTTACTTTGAACTGCTCACTCGAACTGCTTACGCGACCGCCGCTTGCCCGACGTTGTCTGCCCGGGCATACCCCGGCCGGCTACTTGATCACGGTGCCGGCGTCGACCGGGAGGGTCACGCCGGTGATGTAGCGGCCCTCGTCCGAGGCGAGGAACAACACCGCGTTGCTGATGTCGACCGGCTCGACCCAGGGGATCGGCAGCGCGTTCACCGACTGCGAGGCCGGGGCGAAGTCTTCCCTCGTCGGGTGCTCGAGGTCGGGGCGGAAGAGCCTGTAGGTCGCCTCGTTCTGGATCATCGGGGTGTCCACCTGGGTGGGGTGGATGCTGTTGACCCGGATCATGTAGGGCGCCAGTTCCAGGGCGAGGGTGCGCATCAGGCCGACCACGCCGTGCTTGGCCGACACGTAGTGCGCGATGTTCTCGTAGGCCTGCAGCCCGGCCGCGGAGCTGGTGAGGATGATCGCGCCGCCCTTCCCGCCCGCGATCAGGTGCGGGATGGCCGCCTTGGCGGTGTTGAACACGCCGGTCAGGTTGATGTCGATCATGGTCTGCCAGGTGTCGGCGTCGATCTCCCACGCGTGGTGCGGCGAGGTGCCGATCCCGGCGTTGGCGCTGACGATGTCCAGCCGGCCCAGCTGGGCGACGCCGTCGTCGACGGCCGCCTGGAGCGCCGCGTAGTTACGGACGTCGGCCTTGCTGGCCACGATCCGCCGGTCGAGCGCCTCGACCAGCTTGACCGTCTCGGCCAGGTCGGCCTCGGTGGCGCCGGCGTAGGGGATGCCGGGCACGTCCTCGAGGATGTCCACGGCGATGATGTCGGCGCCCTCCTGGGCGAGCCTGATAGCGTGGCTGCGGCCCTGGCCGCGCGCCGCGCCGGTGATGAAGGCGACCTTGCCCTGTACGCGTCCTGCCATGTCGCGCCGCCCTACTTCTTGTTGGTGAAGCCAGCGTCGACGGGCAGCGTGACGCCGGTGACGTAGCGGGCGTCGTCGGAGACGAGCCAGACGATCGCGTTCGAGATGTCCACCGGCTCCACCATCGGCACCGGCAGCGCGTTGGCCATCGCGTTGGACAGCGACGGGTCGTGCTCGAGGAACTCCTGCATGGCCTCGTTGACCACCATCGGCGTGTTCACGCCCGTGGGGTGCACGGTGTTCACCCGGATGCTGTTCGGTGCGAGGTTGTTCGCGTAGGAGCGCATCAGCCCGACGACGCCGTGCTTGGCCGCGGTGTAGCCCAGGCCGCCGCGGCTCGGTCCGCCGATGCCGTTGATGCCGGCGGTGGAGCTGGTCAGCACGATCGCGCCGCCCTGGCCGCGCTCGATCATCGACGGGATCGCCGTCTCGACCGTGTTGAACACGCCCGTCAGGTTGACGTCGACGACGTCCTGCCAGGCGCCGTACTCCTCGTGCAGCGACATCGGGGCGATGCCCGCGTTGGCGAGGACGATGTCGACCGGGCCAAGCTCGGCCGTCCCTGCGTCGAACGCCTGCTTCAGTCCGGCCACGTCGCGGACGTCGGCCTGCGCGGTGAAGATCCGCCGGTCCAGCGCCTCGACCTGCTTGGCCGTCTCGGCGAGGTCTCCCAGGGTGGACATTGGGTAGGGGACGGTGGCGATCTGCTCGCAGATGTC
>JAWWPV010000059.1:0-2570 GCA_033854775.1 Trebonia sp. | reverse complement strand
CGACGGTTTCCGCCGGCGGCACGTCGTGGTGGTCGGCGGCGGCTTCGTCGGCTGCGAGGTCGCCTGCACCGCGCTCTCCCTGGGCTGCGGCGTCACGGTGGTGGAGCCGGCCGGCCCGCCGATGCTGCGCGTGCTCGGCGAACGGCTCGCCCGGGCGGTGCAGCGGGCGCACGAGGGTGCGGGCATCACGTTCGTCCTCGGGCAGGCGGTCATCGGCTACGCCGGCCACGACCGGGTCACCGGCGTCGTCCTCGCCGACGGGACGGACGCGGGCAGCGCCCGCGTCTCCGGCGGGCCCGCCTCCGGCGCCGCGCTGCCCGCCGACCTGGTGGTGGAGGCGATCGGTTCCCTGCCGAACACCGAGTGGCTCGCAGGCGGCGGCCTCGACCTGACCGACGGCGTGCTGTGCGACAACAGCCTGTCCGCGGTCACCAGCGCCGGCCCCAGTGCCTCAGTGACCAGTGCCTCCGTGACCAGTGCCTCCGTGACCAGTGCGCCGGTGACGGCGGTCGGGGACGTGGCCAGGTTCCCCAACCCGCTGTTCGACGACGTGCCCCGGCGGGTCGAGCACTGGTCGATGCCGACGGACACCGCCCGCCGGGCCGCCGCCACGCTGCACGCGATGATGGCGGGCGACCAGGTTGACCCGAACCCGTTCCGGCCCCTTCCTTATTTCTGGAGCGACCAGGGAGACCTGCGGCTACAGTCCTTCGGATCCCCGGGACTCGCTGACGACGTGGTGATCGCCGAGGGCGATCTTGACGAGCTGGACAAGGGCCTGCTCGCGACCTACCACCGCGGCGGGCGCCTGGTCGGCAGCGTCGCGTTCAACCTGCCGCCAAGCCGGTACCGCGCGCTGCGCGAGGCGCTGCTCGCATGAGGTTCGCAGAAGGGGGGAAGCCCTGTGACGACGTTGCGCCTTGCCTGCATAAACTCCGCGGCCGCGCCGCTGTTCGAGCTGGGAGGCGCTGACGGGCGCCGGCTGGGGTACGAGCCGGCGGTCGGCGCGCTGCTCGCGGAGACGCTCGGCTGGGACCTGGCATGGGTGTACCTGCCGTGGGCGCAGCTGCTGCCGTCACTTGACGACGGCCGGGCCGACGCGGTGCTGTGCGGGCAGAGCATCATCCCGACCAGGCAGGCCGTCGCCGACTTCACCGCGCCCTACGCCGTCTTCCACGAGTCGGTGCTCGTCCGCGCCGCAGACCCCGTCACCTCGGCGGAGGGCCTGCGCGGCAAGCGGGTCGCGGCGATCGCCGCGTCAACCAACATGGCACTCGCGGAGACGTTCGACGAGGCGGTCACTGTCGCGTTCGGCGGGGAGTCCGACGACGTGTTCGGCGACATGCTGGCCGCGCTGCGGGCCGGCGACGTGGACGCGGTGGTCGACGACGACGTCGTGTTCGTTTCCCTGGCCGGCGCGGCCGAGTTCGACCTGGGGTTCACCGTGAAGACCGGGAACCGCTGGGGCCTGGCGGTATCGAAGTCGCGACCATCGCTGCTCGACGCGCTTGATGAGGCACTCGCGGCGGTCAAGGCCGACGGGCGGCTGGCCGCCGCGTGGGCGCAGTGGCTGCCCTCCCTCGAGTACCCCTTCACCGCGGAATGAGTTGACGTCCGTGCGCCCCCCGATCGCCGTCGCCGCCCGGCAGGCCCGGCAGGCCCGGCAGGAAAGTCAACGACAGGATCAGTCAGAACGGGTTCGGGCTATCACGCCTGCGAAACCACGATGCCCAGGTGCGCGAGGAACCCGGGTGCGCTGAGCTGATCCCGGCCGACGGCCTCGTAGAGGGCGTCCAGGTCGGGGAAGCCGAGGCGGCGGGCCGCGCTGAAGGCGGTGCCGTCGTCTTCCATGTCACGCAGTTCCCGGCCAGCGTCGTCGCCGCTGGCGCCGCCCTGCGCGCCCTTGCCGCCCCGGCCGCCCTCGGCGGCGGACAGGGCCCTCGCCACGGCGGCGCGGCCGAGGGCGGCGGCTTCCTCGGCCTTGCGGAGGGCGATGGCCGCCTTCAGGTGCGCCCTGGCGTGGCCGCTGTGCGCGGCGGCCAGCCATGAGTCCGGCGGGTCCGCGTACGGCCCGGTGATCAGGTCGACGACCTGACCGTGCGACAGGTGGTTCTCCATCGGCTTGCGCATCCCGTTGACCAGGACACCAACGGCGCTGCCCGCGGCGGCCGGGGAGACCGCGTAGGCGAAGTCGACCGCGGTCGAGCTGGCCGGCAGCTTTACCGGCGCCCCGTCCGGGGTGAACACGACCATGCCCTGGCTCAGGTCGGCGCGCAGCCCGTCGAGGAAGTCGCCTGGCGCCGCGAGGGGCTGCCAGGCCAGCAGCCGGTCCAGCCAGTCGAGGTCGGCCTGGCGGGCCAGGTCCGCGCTGACCTTGCCGTCCCTGCCGCCTGCCTCGCGGATCCGCGCCGCCACCCCGTAGGTGGCGACGGCGTCCATCGCTTGTGTCCTGATCAGCACGCCGACGGGCTCGCCGCCGACGAGGACGGCCGTGTGCAGGGAGCGGTACATGTTGTACTTGGACATGCTGATGTAATCACGGAACCGGTCGTGGACCGGGTGCCAGCGGC
>JAWWPV010000058.1:0-3713 GCA_033854775.1 Trebonia sp. | reverse complement strand
CGCACCTGTACTCGTTCTCCTTCCGGCCGAACCCTGGCTGGTCCCGCGTCTTCGCCGAGGGGCGTGAGATCCATGCCTACCTCCGCACGTGCGTTCAGGAGGAGGGGCTCGACAGCCACCTGCGGCTGAACTGCGCGCTGTCGGAAGCGGAGTGGAACGACGACGACGCGCGCTGGCTCGTCCGCACGACGCGGGGAGACTTCTCGGCCAGGAGCCTGGTCATCGCCACGGGCCGGCTGTCGGAGCCGAAGATCCCCGCGATCAAGAACCTGGACGGGTTCGGCGGACGCTGGTGGCATTCGGCGGGGTGGAACGCGAAGGTGTCCCTGGTCGGCAAGCGGGTCGGCCTGGTCGGCACAGGCGCATCGGCGATCCAGATCCTGCCCCGGCTGGCGGCTGAGGCGAGCGAGATCGTGGTGTTCCAGCGCTCGGCCCCGTACATCCTGCCGCGTGGCGACCGGCAGTACAGCCGGGAAGAGATGGAGCGCTTCGCCGCCGACCCGGGAACCGTCACTGCGCTGCGGGACGAGCTGTTCGCCGAGGCCGAACGCGGCATCGGGGCCCGGCAGCGGCGGCACCCGGACATCGACCTGCTCCGCCAGCGCGCCCTGGACCACCTCACCGCCTCGGTCGGCGACGGGGGCGTGCGCCGCCTGCTGACTCCCGACTACGAGATCGGCTGCAAGCGGATCCTGTTCTCCGATGACTACTACGCCGCCTTGCAGCTCGGCCACGTGCGGCTTGAGCC
Source organism: Trebonia sp. (assembly GCA_033854775.1). Lineage (GTDB taxonomy): Bacteria > Actinomycetota > Actinomycetes > Streptosporangiales > Streptosporangiaceae > Trebonia. Next base: position 2,965 of record JAWWPV010000058.1, on the reverse strand, counting down.
GACCCCGCTGAACCGGATCGCGGACGGCGGCGGGAACATCGGCGACTCCACGAACCGCACGGCGATCGCGGCCAGCGGGAACAGCTACGAGCTGGACGTGCTCGTGCTCGCGACCGGGTTCAACTCCACCCGCCCGTCCATCGCCGGGCACATCCGCGGGCGCCGCTCCCGGCTGCTGGGCGACGAGTGGAGCGACGGCATGGCCGCGCACGCCTCCACCACCGTGCACGGTTTCCCGAACATGTACGTGCTGGACGGCCCGAACGCGGCGCTCGGCCACAATTCGGCGATCTACATGATCGAGACGCAAGTGGGCTACGTCCTCAGCGCGCTCGATCACCTCGCGTCCAGCGGCGCTGACGCCCTCGACGTCACCGCCGAGGCGGTGTTCTCGTACATGCGCGACATCGACGAGATGGCACAGGACACGGTCTGGGTGCAGGGCGGGTGCACGAGCTGGTACCGCGACGAGCGGACCGGCCGGGTCACGCTGCTGTGGCCAGACTCGGCGACGTCCTTCAGTGACCGCCTCGCCACTTTCGTTCCAGCCTCATACGAGCACCTGCGCCGACCCGGTCCCTAGCGGGTGGGACGGGCGAGTGCGCTGGCCCTGTCGGGGTAGACGTGTATCTCGATGACCTGGGCGTTGCCGACGGTAAAGACCTGGTAGAACAGTTCGGGCGGGGCCGGCCGGGCGCCCTCGGCCTGGCGGGCCACGCTGAGACCGAGCACGATTGCGTCGCCATCGACCTCCACGCTTTCGACGGTCGACTGGATGCCGTCGGTCGGGAGGTTTCGGTACCAGTCGAGGGCCTCGCCGCTGTTGGTGCAGACTCCAGTCCAGTGGACCTGGGGGTGCAGGAGCGACCCCAGCAGGTCAAGGTCGAGGTCGCGGTAGGCGGCTTCAAGGTGCCGGGCGATGTCGGCCATGACGCCGGCGCCGACCGCGCCGGGCACCTCGGTCTGGTCGTCTAGTTGCGGTTCGTGCTCATCGTCAGGGGTGATGCCGTAGCCGCGGAGAAGGTCGATGACCTCCTCGGACGGCGGCTTGCCCGAGATCCACACGCCGCCTATGGGGGCGCCAGCCTCGACGAGTGCCCGGACCACTTGGATCCAGTTGCCGGTCTGCCCGGCGAGCTCGCCACTGCCTACCGTGGCGAAGGCCAGCGGCGTGGCATCGAATCGGGTGTCGCGGCCGCCGACGTCGGCTCCGGCGTCAATCAGCAGACGGACCATTTCGGCGTTCCCGACGTAGGCGGCGGTATGCAGCGGCTGCTCGCCGAAGCCGTTGCGGGCACGAGGGGAGAGCCCCAGATCGAGCATGAGGCCGACGCCCGCGACCGATGCAGAGCCGGCGGCCTCGACGACTGCGGCGCGGTCGTCATCGGTCATCCGGTCACGCAGGTCGGGATGCTCGGCCAGGAGTCGCTCCGCCAGTAGGCGGTCGGCGCGCAGACAGGCGCCGATGAAGCGGTCGATGTCGGTGCTGTCATCGGGCGCACCGCGGCTGGCGAGCAGCGCGGCGGCCTGGTCCTTGCCGGCCCGCACCGCCCGGCGAAGCGCGGACACGCCCCGATCGTCGTCGTAGGCGTTGGGGTCGGCTCCGGCGTCCAGGAGGGCGGCGACGACCTCGGCAGAAGCCTCTGCCACCGCGTCGGACAGCGCCTCGGTTGCCTCCCGGGCCGCCTGGCCCCCGTCGCGCTGGAGGGCGTCGAGCAGGAGCGACACCGCGTGGGCGTCGTCGGCATGCACGGCGGCGCCGACCGTCCAGGTTCCGGCCACCACCCGGGCACCGCGGGAGAGCAACAGCTCCAGGCATCGGTGGTCGCGGAGGCCGGCCGCGGCGGCAATCGGCCGCCCTTGGTCGGGATTGGCTCCCGCCTCGAGCAAGACCCGGGCGACATCAGGGTTGTTCAGCTCGACGGCGCCCACCACGGCGGAGCGGTAGCCTTGTCTGGCGCCGTTGTTGGTGTTCGGGCTGGCCCCGGCGTCGAGCAGGAGCCGGGCCACCTCTGCCATTCCTGTCGCTCGGCCAGGGTCGATCCGATGCCAGCGGGAGTAGCAGACATAGAGCAGCGGCGACCATCCTCGAACCTCGTCGATGGCGACCGCAGCTGCCCGGTCGACAGCCAGCCTCTCGCCCACCTGTGCGGCGTCGCCGAGCACGGCAGCGGCCTCCAGGCTGTAGCGGGCGATGTCAGGCACGGCGTCCAGGATGCTCACGGCCTCGCGCACCCGGCCCTCGATCGACGCGGCCACGAACACCTCGGCCCGGCGTTCGGGAGTGGCGGCATGGGCCTGGACGGCCGCCTTGAGCTGCGGCCAGCTGGCGAAGCCCAGCTCCCGGGCGATGACCAGCTGGGCGGCGGCCAGGGTGACGGTTCCTTGGGGTGCACCCGGATGGTGGCCGGCGAAGCGCTCGATGGCGCCGGGATCGCCGCGGCGGGCAGCGTCGCGCAGCTCCTTGGCCTGGCGGCGCAGCTGGTCGAGGTCGGGGCGCTCGGGAAGCGAAGTGGACACGGCGTCTCCCTCCAACGCCTGCGGTCCGCTGCTCAGGCCGAGGAAGAGGCCAACAGCCAGTTTCGGGGTGCCACAGAGGTGGACTCAGTCCTTCCCGCGGACCCGGGGGCACCCTCCAGCGCCGACCTCATGATACCCGGTTCCGGACGACCAGACCCGCGGCCCCAACCCCGCACCTGTTCGCCGAGCAACGATGCCAGTGGTTCCGCGTGCGCCGCGAATTGCCGCCGGCTCGCCGGTCGGTAATGGGGTCATGTGTAGGGGTATACGTAGGGTTATAGTTCGTGTTACGGTGGCCGAAGTCCAGCTCTTCAGCGGAGGGATCCGGACATGCCGAAGATCAACGTGTACCTGCCCGACGATCTCGCGGAGGCGGTGAAGGAGGCCGGGCTGCCGGTCTCGGCCATCTGCCAGGCGACCCTTGAGCAGGCCGTCCGGCGGCTGA
>JAWWPV010000057.1:0-4510 GCA_033854775.1 Trebonia sp. | reverse complement strand
CTCGATGTCGCCCACCGTCCCGCCGACCTCGGTGATCACCAGGTCCACGTCCGGCCCGGCCATGCCAAGGATCCGGGACTTGATCTCATTCGTAATGTGCGGGATGACCTGAACCGTGTCACCGAGGTACTCGCCTCGGCGCTCCTTGGCGATCACGCTTGAGTAGACCTGGCCGGTCGTGACGTTCGCCTCGCCGGTCAGCCTGATGTCAAGGAACCGCTCATAGTGGCCCACGTCCAGGTCGGTCTCCGTGCCATCGTCGGTGACGAAGACCTCACCGTGCTGGAACGGGTTCATCGTGCCGGGGTCAACGTTGAGGTACGGGTCAAGCTTCTGCATCTTGACCCGAAGGCCCCGCATCTTAAGCAGACGGCCGAGGCTGGACGCGGTGAGGCCCTTGCCGAGGCTAGAGGCGACACCACCGGTGACGAAGATGTGCTTGGTATGAATGAGCCTTTGTGAGGCTAGCCTTGACTGACTGGCTGCAGCGGCCAAGATGGGCTCCCGTGGTCGTCGATGTTGCGGCGTAAATCCGCAGGTCCACGGGCCACCAGAATAACACGGGACTGGGTATAACCTGGCCAGCCCCTGCCGGGGGATCTGGCCCGCCTCATGGTGGCCGCCGGCGTGGCCGGGCGCGTGGTCCGCCTCGCCGAACCGCGCGAGCATGACCGCGCTCACGACGGCCAGGGCGAAGCCGATCACCGCCACCGGCGTGAGCCCGTGCCTGGTCGTGTCGCCGAGGAAGAGCACGCCGACGACCGCGGGGGGAAGCGTTTCCGCGAGGACGACCGCCGAGGTCGCGACCGTGACGCTGCCGCCTTCGAGCGCGGTGGCGTAGAAGACGAACGACACGATGCCCGCCGCCACGACCGCGTACGCGGCGGGGTCGCGCAGCAGCGTCAGCGGCGCGAAGCCGTTGAGCACCCGGGCCGCGATGCCGACCGCGCCGAAGCCGAAGCCGGCGACGGTGCCGAGCGCCAGGGTGCGGGCCGGGTCGCGCAGCATCCGCGCGGCGACGAGGCCGCACAGGCCGACGACCGCGGTCGCGCCGATCAGGGCGATCTTGAAGGCGACGCCGGCGTGGCTGGCGCCCTCGGCGCCCGCTGACGAGCCGAGAAGCCCCACGCCGGCCACCACGCCGATGACGGCGAGCCATTCCCGCAGGGACAGCGTGGCACCGATGAGCACCGTGGCGAGGACCGCGACCACCGCGAGGTTGGCGGCCACCATCGCCTGGACCGCGAACAGCGGCAGTCGCCGCAGCGCGACGAGCTGGGCGATGAAGCCGAGAAGGTCGATGACGACGCTCACGATGAACCGCCACTGGCTCAGCATGCGCGGCAGCAGTCCGGGGTCGACGCCGCCGGCGCTGGCCTGGGCTCGCGACCGGGTGCTCGCCCCGCGGACGGCGATGGCCTGCATGACGGAGGCGACCCCGTAGCACAGCGCCGCGACGAGGGCGGCGACGAGGCTGGCGAGCACGCTTCAAGCGTACTCCCCCGTAATAGACCACTCAGCGAGTCATCAGCTTACTTCCAGGATTGACCCTACCGCAACGCGTTCGCCGGGCGGGCTTCCCAGCTTGTCCACAGCGGGCGGTAGCCCATCCGGTACCAGAACGGCGCCGACAGCGGATTGACCTGGCTGTGGTGCAGCAGCGTGACGGCGACGCCCATGCCGTCGAGCCTGGCATGCAGGTTCCTGACCAGGGCGGCACCGATCCCGGTGCCGCGTTCCTGCCCTTCGACGAACATCGTCTGCAGGTAAGCGGCGGGGGTCTTGCTCGTCATGCCCGCGATCCAGCCCGCGTCCTGTGGCGCCTGGGCGACCAGCAGGCCGACCGCGCGGCCGTTCCGCTCGGCGAGCCAGGTCCAGGGGTCGGGACGGGCGAGGCTATCGCGGACCTCGTCGCGGACCAGCCTGCCGGTGGCCGTCCGCCATACCGGCCCGCCGAAGTGCAGGTCGTAGCGGATGAGCCGCAGCTCGAGGCCGAGCACCTGTTCCTCGTCCGCCGGTCCTGCGGGACGGATCGTCGCGCCGTAGGCGCGGCGCGGCGGAGGCGGCGGGCCGTTCGGCCGGGTGCGGGCGGCGATCACGGTGAGCGGCTGGAGGCCGTGCCTGAGCAGGGCCTGGACGCCGGTGATGTCCAGGCTCGGCCAGACCACGCTGGCGGACGTGTCGGGGCCGCGGGTGGCGCCGACCCCTGCCAGGTGATCGCGCCACTCGGTGAGCAGCAGGCCCGCGGCCGCCGCGATGTCCTGCCCGGGCAGCCGCGGAACCAGCGTGAACCGCTCGGCGGCGCCCCAGGTCTGGTTCAGCGACTGCGGCGGGATGTGCTGGTGAACGCACACCCCGAGGCCGGCCATGCGGCCGTTGTCTCCGGTGACCACGAGGGGCTCGCCGCAGCCCGTCGGCAGCGTCCCCGGGTCGGGCAGCAGGGGGTCGATGGCATGCCAGCGCCGGCCAACCGCGCGGTTGACATCGCGCACCGCTTCGCGGACCACCCAGGGCATGGGAGGCACTCTACCGCCCGGCAAATCACGCTTTATAGGTCATCGTCAGTGTTTGGCGTCGTGGTCATGCGGCTATACCCCGGCCGCTTCCATGCCCCTTAGCTCGCGCTTGAGTTCCTTGATCTCGTCGCGGAGGCGGGCCGCGGCCTCGAACTGGAGCTCCGCGGCGGCCGCGTGCATCTGCTCGGTCAGCTGGCCGATAAGCGACACCAGGTCGCCACGCGCCTCGCCCCTGGCCCCTGGCGACGACTCGCCGGCGCCCTGCGCGGCAGCGCGGGCGCGGGAGGACAGGCCGGGGACCGGGGACTTGCCGCGGGACTGCTGACGGCCGCCGCCGCCGATCAGCTCCTCGGTGTCGGCGTCCTCGCGGATGATCGCGTCGAGGATGTCGGCGATCTTCTTGCGCAGCGGCTGCGGGTCGATGCCCTGGGCCGTGTTGTAGGCGACCTGCTTCTCGCGCCGCCGGTTGGTCTCGTCGATCGCGCGCTGCATGGCGTTCGTGACCTTGTCGGCGTACATGTGGACCTCGCCGTTGATGTTCCGCGCGGCGCGGCCGATCGTCTGGATCAGGCTCGTGGGCGAGCGGAGGAAGCCCTCCTTGTCCGCGTCGAGGATCGCGACGAGGGACACCTCGGGCAGGTCGAGGCCCTCACGGAGCAGGTTGATGCCGACGAGCACGTCGTACTCGCCGAGCCGCAGCTCGCGCAGCAGCTCGATCCTGCGCAGCGTGTCGACCTCGCTGTGCAGGTAGCGTGCCCGGACACCGCTCTCAAGCAGGTAGTCGGTGAGGTCCTCGGACATCTTCTTGGTGAGCGTGGTGACGAGGACGCGCTCGTTGCGGTCGGTCCTGAGGCGGATCTCCTCGAGGAGGTCGTCGATCTGGCCCTTGGTCGGCTTGATGATGACCTGGGGATCGATAAGGCCGGTGGGCCTGATGACCTGCTCGACGACGTCGCCGCCGACGCGTTGCAGCTCGTACGGGCCCGGCGTGGCCGACAGGTAGATCGTCTGGCCGATGCGCTCGGTGAACTCATCCCAGGTCAGCGGGCGGTTGTCACTCGCGCTGGGCAGCCGGAAGCCGTGGTCGACCAGCATCCGCTTGCGCGAGGCGTCACCCTCGTACATGGCGCCGATCTGCGGCACGGTCTGGTGCGACTCGTCGACGACGAGCACGAAGTCCTCGGGGAAGTAGTCGAGCAGCGTGTTGGGCGGTGAGCCCTGCTCGCGGCCGTCGATGTGCCGTGAGTAGTTCTCGATGCCGGCGCAGCTGCCGACCTGGCGCATCATCTCGATGTCGTAGGTGGTGCGCATGCGCAGCCGCTGCGCCTCGAGCAGCTTGCCCTGGCGCTCAAACTCGGCGAGCCGCTCGGCCAGCTCCACCTCGATGCCTGCGATGGCGCGTCCCATCCGCTCTTCGCCGGCCACGTAGTGGGTCGCAGGGAAGACGTACAGTTCCTGGTCCTCGCTGACCACCTCGCCGGTCAGCGGGTGCAGCGTGGACAGCCGCTCGATCTCGTCGCCGAACATCTCGATCCGGACGGCGAGCTCCTCGTACTGCGGGATGATCTCGATGGTGTCGCCGCGGACCCGGAACGTGCCGCGGGTGAAGGCGATGTCGTTGCGGGTGTACTGCATGCCGACCAGCTTGCGCAGCAGCTGGTCGCGCTCCATGGTGTCGCCCAGCTTGACCTTGAGCATCCGGTCGACGTACTCCTGCGGGGTGCCGAGGCCGTAGATGCACGAGACGGAGGCGACGACGATGGTGTCCCTGCGGGTCAGCAGGCTGTTGGTCGCTGAGTGGCGCAGCCGCTCGACCTCGTCGTTGATCGAGGAGTCCTTCTCGATGTAGGTGTCGCTTTGCGGGATGTACGCCTCGGGCTGGTAGTAGTCGTAGTAGGAGACGAAGTACTCCACCGCATTGTGCGGAAAGAAGTCCCGAAACTCCGAACAGAGTTGCGCCGCCAGGGTCTTGTTGTGCGCCATGACCAGTGCGG
>JAWWPV010000056.1:0-2815 GCA_033854775.1 Trebonia sp. | reverse complement strand
TCAGTTCCGCCGCGGTCCGTCGACCGCGGCCGTTAACGCGATCCGTCGCCGAGTGCGAAGGGCCCGGCCAGGCCGGCCGACCATGCCCGTAACGATGTCAGCCACGGATAGCCGCCCGCAGTAGCGGCGAGTTCCGAATCGGGGGTGCAGCTAGGTACACCCTGAAAGGGAACCTCGCTGTATGGGCAGGCGTTGGGCACCGGGAATAGCGTGGAGGCCATGGACACCACCGTCGACAGACAGGACACGGCGCCCGCCAGGCGGCGCCGCCGCGTGCCGTGGTCCCCGCGTGCGTGGGGCGAGGCGGTCTACCTGGCCGCCGGAATCCCCGTGCAGATCGTCGCGGGGGCCATTTTCGCGGGCATGGTCGTCTGGTCTATTGCGATACGGGGCCCGAAAACGCCCGTGTATCTCCTGCTTATCTGGCTAGCGGGCATCGCGCTGATCTTGCTGCTCACCCCCGTGCTCACCCGCGTGCACCGGCACCGGATGCGGACCACGGCCGGCATCGAGATCCCCCGGCAGCCGAAATGGCGGGACCTCGTCGCCGCGCAGGGCATCGCGGCGGTGCTCCGCTCGGAGTCGACCAGGCGGCAGCTCCTCTACCACTTGCTGATCGCCCCAGTGCTCGCGGCGGCGGCGACCGTCGCCGTCGGGCTGTGGCCGGCCAGCCTGGTGTGCGCGGTCCGCTTTGCCATCGCGTGGGCTAATTATTCGGTGAACAACTCTCCCGGCCACCTCAGGGGGGACGTCATCCTGACGTTCGTCGGCGTCGTCGGACTGCTCGTCGCCCCCTGGCTCACCAGCGGAGTCCGTGCGCTTGACACCAGGGCCGCGCGGGCGCTGCTCGGGGCAAGCCGCGCGGACGAGCTTGAGCACCGGGTTGAGCAGCTGACCGAGACCAGGGCGGGCGTCGTCGACGCCGCCGACGCCGAGCGCCGCCGCCTTGAGCGGGACCTGCACGACGGCACGCAGCAGCGGCTGGTGTCCCTCGCCATCAACCTGGGCATGGCCCGGGCCCAGGCCGGCACCGCCGAGGAGGCGAGGGAGGCGATCGCGGAGGCGCACGACGAGGCCAAGGCCGCCCTCGCCGAGCTGCGCGACCTCATCCGCGGCCTGCACCCGGCGGTCCTCGAAGACCGGGGCCTGGACGCGGCCCTCTCCGGGATCGCCGCCCGGATGCCGATTCCTGTCCGGCTGACCGTGGACCTGCCGCGCCGTCCGGCGCCGGTGATCGAGGCGGTCGCGTACTTCGTCGTCTCCGAGGGGCTCGCGAATATCGTCAAGCACTCCCAGGCCACGGAGGCCGCGATATTCGTCCAGCGGGCGGGCGACCGGCTGCACGTAATTGTCACCGATGACGGCGTCGGCGGCGCCGACCCCGCCCATGGCACCGGCCTGGTCGGCCTGGCCAGGCGCGCCGCGTCCGTCGACGGGACCTTCGAAATCGACAGCCCGCACGGCGGGCCGACCCTCCTCACCGTGGACCTGCCATGCAACCGATAACCGCACCGGGCCGCCCGCAGGCGGCACGCGGCCGCTGGATCTGGCTACTCAGCGGCACGCTCACCATCGCCGCGATCGGCGCCTTCGGTGGCTGGGCCATCGTCAGGGCCAGCCACCCGTCCGGTGGCCCGATTCCGATGTCGGCAGTTCCGATGCGGATCGTCACCGTGACGCAGCCGGTCACCGCGCTGAACGTGCAGAGCTACGGTGCGCCGATCAAGGTCACCACCGCTCCCGGCGGCCCGGTCAGGATCGCCGAGTCGATAATGTACGACTTCGGCCCCGGCGGCCGGCCGGCCGTGACGGACACTGACTCGCACGGCCTGCTCACGCTCGCGGCGCCGGCGTGCGCGACCTCCGACTGCAGCGTCGGCTTCTCCGTGACCGTGCCGTCCGGCGTCACGGTCACCGCCGCCGCGAGCGGCGGCGCGGTGACGGTGGTCGGCACTGGGGCCGCGCACATCGACTCAGGCGGTGGGCCGGTGTACGCGGCCGCCATCGGCGGGCCGCTGACGGTGAACGCCGAGGGCGGCGGGGTGACCATCAACAGCGCGGCGGGCGCGGACCTGGACTCCGGCGGCGGCCCGGTGACCGCGAGCGGCATCACCGGCAAGCTCACCGTGCACGCCGAGGGCGGCGGGGTAACCGTTTCGCACGCACCCACGTCAGCCATTGATTCTGGCGGCGGCCCGGTATACGCGGCCGCCATCGGCGGCCCGCTGACGGTGCGGGCCGAGGGCGGCGGGGTAACCGTTTCGCACGCACCCACGGCGGCCATTGATTCTGGCGGCGGCCCGGTATACGCGGCCGCCATCGGCGGGCCGCTGACGGTGCGGGCCGAGGGCGGCGGGGTGACCGTGACCGGGGCCGGGGCAACGCAAATCGATTCCGGCGGTGGGCCGGTGACCGCGAGCACGATCGAAGGACCGCTGGGCGTGGCCGCCGAGGGCGGCGGGATCGAGGCGAATGACGTCACCGGGGCGCTGTCCGTCGATTCCGGCGGCGGTCCGCTGTCCGCCACCAGCCTCACCTCGCCCTCCGCGGTGGTCCACGGCGAAGGCGGCGGCGTCACGCTCGGGTTCACGACGGCGCCGACGTCAGTGCGCGTCGACACCGGGGGCGGCGACGCGTCGCTGTCGGTGCCAGGCGGCCCGTACGCGGTCATCGCGGACAGCAGCGGGTCGACCGACTCGGTACTGATCCCAACCAGCCCCGGCGCCACCCGCTCGATCAACGTCACCACCGAGGGCGGCAACCTGCAGATAGGCCCGACGTAACGGCTTCGCCCGCCGCGCGCTCCCGTTCGGGG
>JAWWPV010000055.1:0-6515 GCA_033854775.1 Trebonia sp. | reverse complement strand
TCGCCGCCGGGCTGGCTTCGTTCCCGGAGCATGCCGGCTCGGTCGACGAGCTGTACATGGCGGCCGACGCCGCGCTGGCCGACGCCGGCGCGGAGAGGCGTGACGTGGCCTCGGCCGCGTTCCGGCTGGCCGGCGTCGACTGGCCGGAGGACAGGGAGTTCTGGGACGCGGTGCTGTCCGGGGAATGGCCCGGGCTCACCCGGTCGATACTCAACGACGGGTACGCCGCGATACGCTCCGGCGAACCATCCGGCGTCGGTGTCGCCGTGAACGCAGGCACGGCCGCCGCCATCGCGGCGCGCGGACCGGACGGCGCAATGTGGCAGATGGGCTGGTGGGGGCAGCACGCCATGGGCGCGATCGGCCTGGTGTCCGAGGCGCTCAAGGCGGCCTTCCTGGCCGAGCTCGGCGCCGCACCCGCCACCGCCCTCGGCCCGGCCCTACTGGACTTCTACGGACTGCCTGACCTCACCGAGCTCAACCGCTGGTTCACCCGCCGCCAGAACGCGGCGGATCCGGCCGAACGGCCCAGGGCCGCTCGCGTCGTCACCGACGCCGCCCGGCAGGGCGATCAGGTCGCCATCGACATCGTGCACGAGCAGGGCCGCAGGCTCGCCTTCTACGCGGAGATAGCGGCCCGCCACGCGGCATTGCGCGACACCGGCGCGCCCATTCCCGTGGTGATGTCGGGCTCGATCCTGATGGACCGCGATTCCATGGTGGCGGCCGCCCTGTGCGAGCAGCTAAAGCAGCTGCTGCCGGGCGCCGACCCGCGGCGCGCCGTGCTGCCGCCGGCGGCAGGCGCCGCGCTCGACGCCCTCGCCGAGGGCGGCGTCACCCTGTCTCCCGAGGTGGTCGGCCGGCTCACGGCCACCTTGCCGCCATCGTCGTTTTTCCAGACATAACCTGGTCGCTGGTGGTCCGGTAAGGCCGTCCGATAAAATGGCCAATTGCTATGGCAATTGGAATACTTGCCGCCGTGCTCGGACTCTTGCTCGGCGCGGCGGCCATCATCCCTCGCATAGTGTCCCGCCATAACCAGCAGAGGACGACGCGGCACGAGCTCAGGTAAGGCAAGCTAGTTCGTATGGCAGTGTTCCGGGAATGGAAGGCCCGGTCGATCGCGCCACGGGATACGAGACCGACCGGGCCAGTCAGGTGCCTAGTAAAGCGCGCTGGCCTACTAGGTTCCCGGGCACCCGTCGGCCGCCCACGGCGCGCCGCCGTACTGCTGGTACAGCTGTGCGAACACCTGCTTCTGCTGAGCTAGCGACATGCCGGCCACGTTGTAGCCGCTGGCCGGGATGATGCCGTAGGCGTTGCCGTTTGCCGCGGGATTCTGCAGGTTCGTCGATTCCCGGTATGCGACGCAGGCGGCGAACGACTGGGGCACGCCTGGGACGTCCGACAGAGAGCTGGACGAGGAGCCCGATGAGGTGCCTGAGCTGGTCTGGCTCGTGGCGGTCGCGATGCTCGACGGCCCCTGCGAGGCAGACGAGCCCCCGGGGATATCGAGAGTCTGCCCGGCGTAGATCAGGTTGGGGTCGAGCCTTGGGTTCGCGGCCTCAACGGCGGCGAGGCTGACGCCATGGCTGGCGGCAATTCCCGAAAGGGTGTCGCCCGGCCGAACCAGGTAGGCGGCGAGTGCAAGTGCTGTAAGCAATTCTCTTGGCCTTTTCGGCTCACGGCGGGTCCGTATGACTAACCGCCTTGTGTCTGCTGGCTGGTCTCCCTGCATCACTTCCCTTTTTGGTTTTCCGCAGCAGTAATGCCCGGCTTAGCTGCTGGTATGCGCCACGGGCGCGATATATGCGCCGGGCAAGAAGGGGAGATTTCAAGCTAACACGAACATCTGGATAGCGGCCACCCGAGCCGACCACTGACACTGGGCCTCAAGGGGGCAAGAGCGTTACCAATCCCCGGCGTGCACTGGCTTACCGACAAGGCTGTATTTCGGTCACTGTGCGCCATCTCACACTTCCCTGGGCAGCACTTATATACTACTCGTAACACGTCAATTACTGACAGTAGTGCATTTCACATAATGACAGAGCTGTTTAAAAGCGGCAGGCAGGCGGACGCCCGGCAGCGCCTTTGCGCAATAGCCGGTGCGCATACCGGGCGATAACGGACGCGATCATGGTCGGCTCGTAAGTCATGCGCGCAAGGGCTCATACTTTCGTCGGCCCGCTGGCCCACCCCGCGCAGGTCGCGGTCGGCTGAGGGAGTCATCCCGCCTCCGTTCGGGATTAACAGGAAGATCAGCCCGAACGGAGGCGCGGTTCCCGTGACCACCGCACCAGCTCCTTGCCGGGGTCGGCGGGGCCGCCGGGGGACCGTTCTTCTCGGTCCTGAACGGTTTGCGGGCGATTTGGCAATGTCAGGGTGGAGGGCGGGGCAGAGGCGAGGAGGGTCATGACGTCAGACGCGGAACTGATCGGCAGATCGCTGGCCGGCGACGGGCAAGCCTTCATGGAGGTGATCTGCCGCCACGAGGTCGCGGTCGGGGCTTACCTCGCGCGGCGAGCGGGGCGTGCGGCGGCCGAGGACCTGCTCGGCGATGTGTGGGTGGCGGCCTTCGAGTCCCGGAGGACCTATGACCAGTCGTTCGCGGAGGCGCGGCCGTGGCTGTACGGGGTGGCGCTGAACCGGCTGCGGCATTACTGGCGGTCCCGGCCGGCCGAGGATCTCGTGCCGGACGTGACGAGCCTGGCGAACGGGTGGGATCCCTGGCCGGCGGTGGACGCCCGGGTGGACACCCAGGCGGTGCTCCGGGTGGCCATGGCAAAGCTCAGGTCGGAGGAACGAGAGGTGCTGACCCTGGTCGCCTGCGAGGACCTGACCGTCGCCGATGCCGCGCGGGTGCTCGGCAAGCCGGCCGGGACGGCACGCCGCCTGCTGCACCAGGCCCGGATGGCGCTGCGGAACGCGCCGGAAGTGGCCGCGCTATTGACCGATCTCAACAGTGTGAAGGAGACCCAGTGACCGTGGACGAGATGGACCTGGTCAGTCAGCTGAAGGAGGCCGCACCCCTGCGGCCAGCGGCGTACGAGCGGGCGCGGGCGACGCTACGGGCGGCGATGGCCGAGTCCGGGCCCGCACGGGGGCCGGAGATGGTTCCCGTGCCTGGGGCGGCTCCGGTGCGGGAAGAGGGATTTTCCCGGGCACGTAAGCGCCGCGGGACCGTGGGCACGCTGGGCAAGGTCGGCATCGGTGCCGGGATCGGTGCGGTCGCGGCGGCGGTCGCCGTCGTGCTCGTCGCCACGTCGACGCCGCGATCCGCGGCGCCGGCCGGGTCGTCGACGGGGGCGTCGACCGGGTCAGCCGCCCAGCCGCCCACGGCGACTTCCCCGCTGATGACCCTGGCCGCCCACATCCAGGCAAGTGACACCAGCCCGCTGCCGGGTAACGCGTCGCTGGTCATCGAAGACAAGAAGGACTCGGCCGGCAAGACGGTGGAGGTCGTCTACGCCCTGTACACCGACAGCGGCATCTTGTACACGGGAGACGGCAAGCAGACCCTCATGTCGTCGATCACCCAGCCTATGAACCCGGCCAATAACGAAACTTACCGCTGGGCGGTATCGGCACGCAACGCGGCATCCGGCGACCTCGCCACCGCCCGGCTGCGGATGATCAACACGTTTCCCAACTGCTTCGGGTTGGGCCTGAGCCCCACCGCACAGAAGAAGATACGGGCGAATTGCTGGGCTGCTGGCGCAGCCCAACGGCGCGAGAAGATGGGGGACAAGGCCCCGACCAAGCAGCCCACCGCCAAGCAGGTGCAGTCCGAAATCGACAACACCCTGTGGGTTGCCTGCGATAACGCGCTGTCCTGGGCCGGCGGCGACCCGCGGATCCGGGAGGGCGTCCTGCGCCTGCTGTCGACCCTGCCCGAGGTCACCGTCGCGAATTCGACGACCGATGGGGAGCCCACGCTGACCATCACGGGGGGACCGGGGTTGTTCGATGACGGCAGCTACCACGAGGTGGACACGGTCGACGCCAAGACCGGGATGCCGGTCAGCTCCATGGAATCGGGTGGGGGGATGGCACCATCCACCCAGTTCTTCCAGTTCTCCCGGGTGACGCTGGCCGACGTCAAGGCAGGCAAGTTCTGACCGCACCCGGGAAGATGGTGGACGTTCGGGCACAGCAGGGTGTGCCCAAACGTCCACCATCCCTTGGGTAGTGGCGCGGGCGGCACAGTGCGCGCGGCCTCGGCGCTTCAATCCCCCGTAAGCGGCTCGCAGAGTCGCGTCGCCGACATGCGGAGAGGCCGGCGCTCCGCTACGGGCGGAAGGTGGAGTTGGCCGCTGAGGTCAGTACGTTCGCCCGGCCCCCGTCGATGTCGAGCACCGCGCCGTGGACGAAGGCGGCCTCGTCCGAGGCGAGGTAGACCGCCGCGGCGGCGATCGCGCCCGGGTGGCCGGGCGCACCCGCCGGCGCGCCGCGCATGAACACCGCGCCGGGGTACTCGGTGGCCGGATCCCAGTCCGGCGGCAGGATGACCCCCGGCGAGATCGCGTTGACGCGGATGCCCAGGGGGCCGAACTCGGCCGCCCAGGCCCGAGTCAGTGTTTCCACCGCTCCCTTGGTCGAGCTATAGAGCGCGCCGACCGGCAGCCCCAGGCGCGCGACCCAGGAGCCGAGGTTGACAATCGCTCCGCCGCCAGTGCTGATCATCGCCGGCGCCACGGCCTGCGTGAGGAAGAACGCTGACTTGACGTTGACGGCGTAGACGCGGTCGAACGTCTCCTCGTCGGTTGTCAGCGTGGTGTGGCCAGGGAAGATGCCGGCATTGTTGACGAGGATGTCGATGCGCCCGCCAAGCAGCCCGGTCGCCTCTTCGGCAAGCGCCCGGCTCGCGGCCGCGCCGTCCAGGTCGGCGTGCACGTAGTCCGCCTTGCCGCCCGCGTCGCGAACGCGCGCGACCACCGCCTCGCCCCGCCTGTCGTCGCGCCCGGAAACGATGACGTGCGCTCCCTCGCCGCCGAACGCGAGGGCCACCTCCCGGCCGATGTTGCTCGTGGAACCGGTGACGAGGGCTGTCTTGTTCTCAAGTCGACGTGTCATGGCAGCGATGCTAGGAACACTTTTTTGGACCCGCAAGTCCAACTTAAGCGCCTCACACGCCGCGCAGGTGATCGATCAGCGCGTCGAGCGCCGCCTCGAGGTGCCATGTGCTCCCGGTCGAGCGAAGCACCTGGACGCCGCCCTGGATGCCCGCGATGAAGGCGGCGGAGACCCGGTCGGGGTCCAGCCCTTGGCGGACGAGGCCCGCGGCCTGCATCCCGGCGATGCCCTGGCCGACCTGCGCCTGCCACTGCGCCAGGAGCGTAGTGACGACCTCGGCGGCGCCCGGCGTGCTGCCGACCTGGGCCATGAGCGCGGCGAGCGGGCAATTCCGTCCTTGGGCGCGGTAGCGGGCCACGACGGCGTCCCGCCAGCGATTCCACGCGGCCCACGAGGTGAGGCTGCCGAGGTGCGGCTGCTGGTCGTCGAGGACGCGCTGAGATTCGTGCCGCGCGACCGCGAGCAGCAGTTCCTCCTTGCCCGCGGGGAAGTAGTGGAAGATCTGGCTCTTGCTCGTGCCGGTGATGGCCCGGATGTCGTCCAGCGTCACCTCACCGGGGTCGTCGCCGCGCAGGTACTCCGCCGCACCCTCGATGATGCGCTGCTTGGTAGCCCGCCCCTTCGTGGTCAGTGCCATAAGGCAACGGTACCCGATTATGGACCTGAAAGTCCAATCCGAGCACTAGCATCGGTGCAAAATGCCCGCATAGCGAAAAGGGCCGCGTACCGGTGCATCTTGGGCAGTTGCTGTCCAGGAGCCATTGCAGAGAATCGCTCGTCAATCAGCTCTGCGAGGTGTCCATGCGTGTATTGCGGGAATTTGCTCATGCTATTAAATAGCCGGGTGAGTTGACCTGTAATCTTGTCGAGCTTTAGCCTGAGCTCTGCCACTACGTCGGGATTTGCGGCCGGACTTTCTTCAGGGTGCCGACGCCAACGCTGGTGCAGCTCACGCTGAATCACCTTGTTGGCCTCTATCTGATCGCGAAAGAACTGTATGACGATTTGCTGGCGGGGTCCCCTGGCTTTCAGGGCGTGGGCTGCTGACTCAAGTATTTCCAGCTCGCGGACTGGATCGTCGATAGGAACGCCGCTGTCATATTTGGCGGCAGCGACATCCTGGGCCAAGGTAAGACGCTGGACGACCAGGTCGACGAGCCTATCGGCCTGGGCCCCGCTCGGAATGTTTTCCGGGCAGCCAGAGTGGTGAAAAAGGGCTTGGTCGCTCATGCGGAAGTTCCTTCGAATGGGCAGAGGCCGGCAGTCGAGAATGCTCAGCAGCATTGCTTATAGGTATGAGGTTACGCAGCGCCAGTTGACGCCTAATTGATATCTGATTGACGCCGCCTGCGCTGGGCGCGGTCCGGAAATTCAGAGGTCCGTTCATCCCCTGTTGATCATTTGTCGATGCGCGTGACGTAGATCTAGCAGAGCCGATC
>JAWWPV010000054.1:0-2860 GCA_033854775.1 Trebonia sp. | reverse complement strand
CGCGGGGCACGGCCGGCGCGCGGGGCACCGCGCCCGCCATCACCGCGGCCCAGGCCGGCCAGGTCTTCGACCGCTATGTCGCCGCCGCGGCCAAGGCGGTCTCGCCGCAACTCGCATCGCCCGTGGTCTCCCTGGTCACCGGCGTCGAGCAGGCAGTCCTGACCGCAGCGCTTGCGCGTCACAGCGTTGTCATGAACGGCACCTCGTCGAACGCCCGGGGCGCGTACGGCAGCTCCCTCAGCATCAAGCCTGACTTCGCCGTCTACACGTATGGCTCGCCCACGTTTTACCTGCCAGCGGCGGCCGGCTACCCGCGCTTCTTCGTCGCTTCGGTCAAGCGGACGCTCAGCGGCACGAAACGCACTGCCAGCACGACCACCGGGGTCGGCGGCGCGCAGCTGCCGCTAGACGGCCCCGCGCTCATGCTGTTCGAGCAGGCCGGCGCGAGAGCACCGTGGCTACTCGCCAGCGTCTCGCAGCTCGCCTCAGGGGTAACGCCGCCCAAACTGGCGACGGACAGCGCCGGCTATGTCCCGACCGTCCCGCTGTCGGACGCGTCCCTGCTCGCGCAGCCCGATGACACTGGTCCGCTCCAAGCGGGCGTAGTCGATGACGGCCCGGCAAGCGCCGCCACGAGGGCGGTGGCAGACGGCCCGCTGACCACCGGCATGTACCAGGGCGCGGTCAATCACGCGGGCGGCATGACCGCCCCGCACGGCGACGTCTACCAGTGGGAACTCGACGGGTCCAGCCTTCCGCAGTTCGCGCTGCGCACCGCTGCGGGCGGCGCCCTCGTGTTCTACCCGATGTCGCTGAACACCACGGTTGCCGTCCCCGACGTGATCAACAAGGCGGACCCGGTCCGCCCTGGCCCGCCGATCCAGGTCCCCGCCGACGTGCAGATGCTGCTCCCGCCCGGGCAGCACACTCCCCTGGTGCAACTCCAGTCCCAGCAGACGCTGTCGTTCGCGGCCATCGATCCTGCGCCAGGCAACGCCAAGATTCAGGTCATCGCCCTGGGCGGCGGCCTGACCAGCGCCTCAGCGTCCTAACCCAACCCCCGGGCCGGTGGTTGTGGCAACGGGCCGCCTATAGCCGGTTCGCTGCCACAACCAGCCGGAATCCCGGCTTCCGCACTTACGACCCTGGGGCGACCAGGCTCCTGATCACCCGGACGGCCACCGACAAGGTGGTGAAGGAGAACCGGTTGCTCTCCCAGATCTCGGCGAGGGTCCGCGCCGCCCGGGAGGCGGCGAGCGTGTTCTGCGCCTCCCACATGGCTACCCGGTCCGCCGCGCTGCCGGTTGACCCGGCCACCGCCCACGCGCCGGTCAGCCCGGCACCGGTACCGCCGACGGCGAGCACGTCCCTGGTCAGCGCGGCGTGCGCGGCGTAAAGGTCGTCGCGCAGCGCCGACCGGGCCGCCGACGACCAGCGGTCATCGCGCGGCAACGCGGTGATGAGGTCGCGCAGCCTGCCGAGTTGCAGCCGGTCGGCCAGCAGGAAGTACACCGCCGCGGTCTCCTCGACGCCGTGCTTGGTCGCCGCCGCGCTCGTCACGATGTCGAACGCGGAGTAGGACGGCACCATCGCCGCGACCTCGTCCGCCAGGCCGGCGGGGACGCCCTGCCTGGTGAAGGAGGCGCGCCGCTCCTCGAACCCGGCCAGGTCGCGGCCGGAGAGCAGCTTGGGTATCGCGGAACGGACCGTGCCGACACCAGCGCCGAGGAAGCTCACCGTCTCCGCGATCCCGAACGGCGGCCGCCGGTTCATAAGCAGCCAGCGCGTCGCCCGCTCCATGAGCTTGCGCGCCTCAAGGACGACCGCGATCCGCCCGTCCACGTCCACGGTGCCCGCCAGGGCCTCGACCTGCTGCCAGAAGACCCGCATGCCGAAGACCTCCGTGGCGACCAGCCAGGCCCTGGTGATGTCGGGCACCGGCAGCCCGGTCTCCTCGCCGAGCCGGAACAGGAACGTCGACCCGCCGGTGTCCACCATCTCGTTGATCACCGAGGTGGTGATGATCTCCCGGCGCAGCCGGTGCGCGCCGAGCTGGTCCGCGAAGCGCTCCCGCAGCGGGACGGGGAAGTAGTCGGCGAGCGCGGACCGCAGGGACGGGTCGTCGGGCAGGTCAGAGGCGAGCACCTCCTGGCCTGCCGCGATCTTGGTGTGGGCGAGCAGCACCGCGAGCTCCGGCGTCGTCAGGCCGGTGCCCGCGGACCGCCGCGCCGCGATCTCCTTCTCGTCAGGCAGCCCGTCGGTCTCCAGCGACACCCGGTTCTGACGCAGGAGCTGGCGCAGGTACCTGGCGTGCACGTGCAGCAGCCGGGGGGCCTGGTGGCGGGCGACCGCCAGCGCCATGTTCTGCCCGTCGTTGTGCCGCAGGACGTGCGCCGCGACCTCGTCGGTCAGCGCGTGCAGCAGCGTGCCGCGCTCCTGCGGCCGGACCTCGTCGGCCGCGATCGCCCCGGCGAGCAGGATCTTGATGTTCACCTCGTGGTCGGAGGTGTCCACGCCCGCGGAGTTGTCGATGAAGTCGGTGTTCATCAGGCCGCCGCCGAGCGCGTACTCGATCCGCGCGGCCTGGGTGAGCCCGAGGTTGCCGCCCTCGGCGACCACCCGGGCCCGCAAGGCCGAGGCATCGACGCGGACCGCGTCGCTGGCCCGGTCGCCCGCGTCGGCGTCCGTCTCGTTCGACGCCTTCACGTAGGTGCCGATGCCGCCGTTCCACAGCAGGTCGACGGGCGCCCGCAGCATCGCTGAGATCAGCTCGTCAGGCGACAGGGCGTTAACCGCCCCGTCGAGGCCGAGCGCCGCCGCGGCCTGCGCCGAGACGGGCACCGACTTCGCCGTCCGGGGC
>JAWWPV010000053.1:0-3870 GCA_033854775.1 Trebonia sp. | reverse complement strand
CAAGGTATTCACCGGCAGTCCCGCGCAACTGGCCGACCTGCTCCTGCAGTGGCAGCGGGCCGGGCTGTCCGGCTTCCGGCTGCGCCCCGGCGTCCTCGGCCACGACCTGCAGGCGATCACCCGCGGCCTGGTGCCCGAGCTTCAGCGCCGCGGTGCCTTCCGGCGCGCCTATGAGGCCGACACCCTGCGCGGGCTGCTCGGACTGCCCCGCCCCGCCAACCGCTACGCCGCCACCGTCTGAGCCGGAGGGACCGTCCGACCATGAGCAAGCCACTCAAGCAGATCCATCTCGCGGCACACTTCCCCGGCGTCAACAACACCACCGTGTGGAGCGACCCGAAGGCCGGAAGCCACATCGAGTTCAGCTCCTTCGCGCACTTCGCGCGGACCGCAGAACGCGCGAAGTTCGACTTCCTGTTCCTCGCCGAAGGGCTGCGGCTGCGCGAGCAGAACGGGCTGATCTACGACCTCGACGTGGTCGGCCGGCCTGACACTTTCACGATCCTGGCCGCCCTGGCCGCAGTGACCGAGCACGTCGGGCTGACCGGCACGATCAACTCCACGTTCAACGAGCCTTACGAGGTAGCCCGCCAATTCGCCAGCCTCGACCACCTCTCCGGCGGACGAGCGGCGTGGAACGTGGTCACCTCCTGGGACGCCTTCACGGGGGAGAACTTCCGCCGCGGTGGCTACCTGGCCCAAGGCGACCGCTACGAGCGGGCCAGGACCTTCCTGGCCACGGCGAACGAGCTGTGGGACTCCTGGCACGGCGACGAAATCCTGGCCGACAAGGACACCAGCCAGTTCCTGGCCACCGCAGCACCGGGGGCCTTCCGCCACCAGGACGCGTTCTTCGACATCGCCGGACAGTTCAACGTGCCACGCTCCCCGCAGGGGCGCCCGGTGATCTTCCAGGCGGGCGACTCCGACGAGGGCCGCGACTTCGCCGCCGCGTCGGCGGATGCGATCTTCTCCCGCCATTCCACGCTGGAGGCCGGGCAGACCTTCTACGCCGACGTGAAAGGTCGGCTGCCCAAGTTCGGCCGTACCCGTGGCGAGCTGCTGATCCTGCCCGCGGCCACGTTCGTGCTCGGCGACACCGACGCCGAGGCGGCCGAGATCGCCCGCGACGTACGGCGGGCCCAGGTCTCGCCGCAGACCGCGCTGAAGTTCATCGAGCAGTTGTGGAACACCGAGCTGCCCGGCTTCGACGTCGACGGGCCCCTGCCCGACTTTGACCCGGTGGTCAGCGACAACCTGATCTCCAAGGGCCGGGCCAGTGTCCGGCAGTTCGCTAAGGACCCGGTCGCGCTGGCCGGCGAGTGGCGGGCCCGGGCCGAAGCCGGGAACCTGTCAGCCCGGGAGGTGGTCATCGAGGTGACCGGCCGGCAGTCGTTCATCGGCTCGGCGGAGACAATCGCGACGACGATCAACGAGTTGGTCCAGGCCGACGCCGCCGACGGCTACATCCTGGTCCCACACATCACCCCTGGCGGACTGACACCGTTCGTCGACCATGTCGTCCCGCTGCTGCAAGAGCGCGGGGTGTTCCGCGCCGACTACACCGGCACCACGCTGCGCGACCACCTCGGCCTGGCCCCACTGCGCCGCCCCGGCGAGGCGACGACCACCCGGGCCGCCTCATGAGGTTCATCACCATCACGCTGATCGTGCACGCCCCGGACCCGCACACGGGCGAGCAAAAATCCACCCAGGATCGGTTCCGGGAAGTGATCGGCAATGCGCGTCTGGCCGAGGAACTCGGCTTCGACGGCTTCGGGGTAGGGGAGCGGCACGAACGGCCGTTCGTTTCCTCCTCCCCGACCGTGGTGCTAAGCCACGTCGCCGCCCGGACCACGCACATCCGGCTGTTCACCGCGGTCACGACGCTGTCGCTGCTCGACCCGGTCCGCGCATTCGAGGACTACGCCACCCTCGACCACCTCTCCGGCGGCCGACTCGAGCTGATCATCGGCAAGGGCAACGGCGCCGCCCAGCGCGACCTGTTCCACGTCACACCCGAGGACCAATGGGACCGCAACGCCGAGTCCTACGAGGTATTCCGGCGGCTGTGGCGCAACAACAAGATCACCTACGAGACGAAGTTCCGGCCGCCCCTGACCGAGGCCGAGGTGTGGCCGCGGCCGCTGCAGGACCCGATCAGGGTCTGGCACGGCAGCGCCACCAGCAAAGAGTCAGTCGACCTGGCCGCCCGGTACGGCGATCCGCTGTTCTCGGCCAACGTCACCAACCCGATCGAGCCCTACGCGGAACTGATCCGCTACTACCGCGAGCGGTGGGTCCACTATGGCCACGATCCGGCGGCGATCGCGGTCGGCGCGGGGACAGCCGGCTATTACGCCGAACGCAACTCTCAGGACGCGATCAACGCCTACCGCCCGGTGTTCGACGGCTACCTGGCCTTCCAGGAGAGGCTTGGCGTGCAACCGGCGTTCGGGACGCTGGAGGACTTCGTCGAGCGCTCGTCGGCCCTGATCGGCAGCCCGGCCCAGGTGATCGAGAAGGTGCACCGCTATCACGAGCAGTTCGGCCACTCAGTCCTGCACCTGCACGCCGACGCCGGCGGGCTCACCGACGCGCAGCACCGGGCCAGCCTCGAACTGTTCCAGTCCGACATCGCCCCGGTGCTGCGGCGCGAGATCCCTGACCCTCCCTGGGGCTGGGGCGGCGGCCCGATCGGCGACGACGCGGTGCCCGCCCGGGCCGTCGCCGCTACCGGTTGAGGAGGAAGCCCCGCATGACGACCACCCCGTTGACCGTCCTGGACCTCGTCCCGATCTCGTCCGGCTCGAACGCCACCCAGGCGCTGCGGAACAGCATCGACCTGGCCCAGCAGACCGAACGGCTCGGCTACGCCCGCTACTGGTTCGCCGAGCACCATCTCAACCCCGGTGTGGCCGGCACCTCCCCGGCCATGGTGCTGGCGCTGACCGCCGCCGCGACGTCGACGATCCGGCTCGGCTCTGGGGCAGTGCAGATGGGGCATCGCACAGCCCTGTCCACCGTCGAGGAGTTCGGCCTGCTTGACGCCCTGCACCCGGGGCGCTTCGACCTCGGTCTGGGCCGCTCCGGCGGGCGACCACGCGAACCCAAGGCCCCCGCGCTGGCCAGCGGCGGCGCTGCGGCCACCGTGGTCGGCGGCCGGACCCCGAACGGGCTGCTCATCCCGCCGCGGTTCTCCATCCAGCATCTGCTCGGCTCGCCCCGGTTCGCGTTGCAGAAGACGCTGCTGCAGCTGCCGCATGCGGAGCCGCAGAATTACACCGACCAGGTCACCGACGTTCTCGCCTTGATCGCTGGAACCTACCGCTCTGCCCAGGGGGAGGAGGCCCACGTGGTGCCCGGCGAGGGCGCGGCGTTGCAGGTCTGGATTCTCGGCAGCAGCGGCGGTGAGAGCGCCGAGGTCGCTGGCCGGAACGGCCTGCGCTTCGCCGCTAACTACCATGTCAGTCCGGCCACCGTGCTCGAGGCGGTGGACGGCTACCGGGCCGCGTTTCGGCCTTCCGCGGTCCTCGGCCAGCCCTACGTCAGCGTGTCAGCAGACGTCGTCGTGGCCGGCACCGAGGCCGCGGCCCATGAGCTGGCCGCCGGCTACGGCTTGTGGGTGCGCAGCATCCGCACCGCCGAAGGCGCCATCCAGTTCCCCACCCCTGAGCAGGCTCGCCGCCACGTCTGGAGCGAGGCTGACCGCGAACTGGTCGCCGACCGCATCGACACCCAGTTCGTCGGCGACCCAAGCCAGGTCGCGGACCAGCTAGAGCGGCTCCGCGACGCCACTGAAGCCGACGAACTGATCGTCACGACCATTACCCACGACCACGCCGACCGCGTCCGTTCCTACCAGCTACT
>JAWWPV010000052.1:0-3284 GCA_033854775.1 Trebonia sp. | reverse complement strand
GATGGCCGGGGAGTCGCTCATGGAGGCGCGGTGCAGCGCGACGATGTCGCGGCTCGGCACCGGGTCGGCGAGCGGGACGGCGGCCAGGTCGGGGCCGAGGGGCGCGCGGCCGAGCCGCGGGATCAGCGCGATGCCGAGCCCGGCGCGGACGAGGGCCAGGTGGCTGTCGAACTCCATCGACACGTGCGCGATCCGCGGGAGGCGGCCGGTCCCGTCGTACATGCGCAGCAGCCACTGCCGGCAGATGGTCCCCTCGGGCGTGCCGACCCAGTCCTCGCCGGCCAGGTCGCGGGGGGTGACGACGGCTCGGCCGGCCAGGGGGTGGTCGCGGCGGACGATCACCTCGGCGAGGTCGCGGGTGAGGGTGGTGCGGGCCAGGTGGCCGGGGACCGGCAGGGGGACGTCGCCCCAGCTGTGCACGACGCCGAGGTCGGCCTGGCCGGAGGCGACCAGGCTGACGGTGTCCCACGGCTCCCGCTCGGTGAGGCTGACGCGCAGGTCCGGGTGCGCGGCGAGGACGGGCGGCAGGGCGGGGGCGATCAGGCCGCGCATCGCGGTGGAGAACGCGGTCAGCCGCACGTGCCCGGCGACGGTCCCGGCCTGCTGGTGCAGCCCTGACTGGAGTTCTTCCAGGTCGGTGAGCAGGCGCGCGCCCTGCTCGACGAGGTGCCTGCCGTGCCTTGTCAGCATGACGCCGCGGCCGACCCGCTCGAGAAGCGGCACCCCGGTCTGCTTCTCGAGCCGCTTGACCTGCTGGGACACGGCGCTTGGGGTGAAGCCGAGCGCGCCGGCGGCCGCGACGACGGAGCCGTGGGTGCCGACGGCGCGCAGCGCGTCCAGGGCGACCAGGTCAATCATGAAGCAATGCTACATCGTTGGCTGTAGGAACATTCGCTGGTGCTTCATCATGTGCCCGGGTCACACTGGGTGGCGTGAACCGCCGTGACACCGCGCTCGCCGCCCTCGTCGCCGCCCTGTGGGGCTTCAACTTCGTCGTCATCGACTGGGGCCTGGGCACCGTGCCGCCGCTGCTGTTCGCGGCAGTCCGGTTCACCGTCGTGGCGGTGCCCGCCTGCTTCCTCGTGCCGCGCCCGCCGCTGCCGTTCCGCACCGTCGCCGCGGTCGGCGCGTTCATGAGCCTGGGCCAGTTCGGCTTCCTGTACCTGTCGATGCACCTGGGCATGCCGCCGGGGCTCGCCGCGCTCGTCTTGCAGGCGCAGGTGCCGCTCACGATCGTGATCGCCGCCGCCGTGCTCCGCGAGCCGCCGTCGCGGGCCCAGGTCGCCGGCGTCGCGCTCGGCGTCATCGGCCTCGTGGTCGTCGCGCTCGGGCTCGGCGGCCGCGTCACGGCGGCCGCCCTGGCGCTGTGCCTGCTCGCCGGGCTGTCGTGGGGAATCGGCAACGTCGTGTCCCGCGCGGCCAGGGCGCCCGGCGGCCTCGCGCTCACCGTCTGGTCGGCCACCGTCGCCCCGGTGCCGCTGCTCGGCCTCAGCCTGCTGACCGACGGGCCGGCCGCCGTGGGGCACGGCCTCGCGCACCTTGGCTGGCACGGCGTCCTGTCCACCGTCTACACCGCCGGGCTGTGCTCCCTCGTCGGGTACGCGATCTTCAACCGGCTGCTGTCGCGGTACCCGTCGGGGCAGGTCGTGCCCTGGGTGCTGCTCGCCCCCGTCGTCGCGATGGCCAGCTCGTGGGCGCTGCTCGGCGAGGCACCCGGCCCGGCCGAGCTGGCCGGCGCCGCCCTGCTGGTGACCGGCGTCCTCATCGCCCAGGGCACGCTGCGCTCGTCCCGCCCCGCCCTGGCGCACGGCGAGCCGGCCGGCGCGGGCGAGCCCGACGGCCAGCGGGAGCCGGCCGCGTCACGGTGACACCCCGCTGTTCTGCCCAGGGGCAAGAACTTCACCGCCCCTGCGCTGCGGATCCTTGATGAAGGCCAGCCGGCCGGCGCGGTCCAGGCAGCAGCTCCGTTACCGTCTTAGCGGCTTGACGCCGACGCCCCACGTTAACTGAACCGTCCTGCGGTTAGCCGCGGCCGCCGGCGGCGAACGCGACGATCTCCGCCAGGCCCGGGCGGTAGCCGGACGTGGTATCGACCTCGATCGACGGGACGTCGAGGCGGACCCGGACGAAGGCGCGCAGCTGCCGCACGTAGCCTTCCCGGCCGGCCGGGCCGGGGTCCGGGTGGGCCCGGCGGGCGGCGTCGCTGGCGTGACGGCGAACGATCCGCTCGAAGGCCGCCTCGGGGTCCGCGGCGCAGTGCACGATCCGGATGCTGGCAACCGGGAGGAACGGCTCAAGGCGCGGGCGCCAGACCCGGTCCTGGAACGCCGCCTCCGCCACGGTCGTCACGCCCGCTTCCAGGAGCAGCCTCAGCACGCCGAAGAACACCGGCAGCGCCCGCACCGTCAGCGCATCGCCCTCGCCAGGCGCGAACCCGGGGGACGCGTGCGCCATCCCCTCCTTGATCTCGTCGCGGCAGACCGCCGGGCAGCCGGCCGCGCGCGCGATCTCGTGCGCGAGCGTCGTCTTGCCCGCGCCTGGCGGGCCGCTGACGACGATCAGCGTGGGCCGCGCGGTGCCATCAGCCACTCGTTCGGTACCTTGCCTTGACGTTGACCTTGACCTCCGCCCGGGCTAGCGGAGGGTGACCACGTTCCCGGTGACCAGGGCGGCCGCGTCGGAGGCGAGCCAGGCGATTACCTCGGCGACCTCCTGCGGGGTCGCGACGTGGACGAGCTCCGCCCTCGCCGCGACCTCCTCGCGGACGGCGCCGGTGACCCAGCCGGTGTCGGTGACCGGCGGGTGGACCATGTTGGCCGTCACCCCGAACGGCGCGAGCTCAAGCGCGGCCGACATCGTGTAATTCACCTGGGCGGCCTTCGCGGCGCCGTAGGAGACCTCCTCGGGGAAGCCGAGGCCGCCGCCGGACGTGAGCCCGATGACCCGGCCCCACGTCGCCCGGCGGGCGATGTGGCGGCGCGCGAACTCGGCGATCATCAGGGCCGCGCCCATCGCGTCGACACTGAACTGCCTCGTCCACGTCTGCGCGGTGACCGGCAGGAGGTTCCGGCCGGACCGGTCGGTCCCGGCCGCCGTGAAGGTGTCCGCCAGCCACCCCGTGGCATTGTTGACCAGGATGTCCACCGGGCCGAGCCGCTCCCGCGCGGCGTCAAACAGCCGCGCGGGGGCGGCGGGGTCGGACAGGTCGGCCTCCACCGCGGCGGCGCTGCCGCCCTGCTCGTTGATGCGCGCGACGACCGCCGCGGCGTCCCTGGCGCGGTGGT